>CAZWRO010000010.1:17316-21923 GCA_964635365.1 uncultured bacterium
GAGCGCGTCCACCATCTCGCAGGCGTAGCAGGCATGGTTGTAGCGAGGCACATCTTCCCGGAGATGGTAGAACGCGTCCTGGGGCTCAACCTGCGTAACGATTTCCAGGGAGCGCCCGGCCGCGAGCTGCACTCGGGCGTGAGAGAAGAGCTGCAAGCCTCCGGCCAGCTTGCTGCGCGGCCTTCTGACCCCTTTCGCTACGGCGGAGAGCTTGCCGCGCTCCCGGGTGAGGAGGGTTACAATTCGATCGGCCTCGCGGAGGTTCCGCTGGCGGATGAGGATGGAGGTTACGCGGTAGAGACGAGCCCGGCTTACCACTACTCGTTCTCCCCTTGCTGCGGGTCGGCGCCGGGACCGAGACTCAGTACAGCACTTCTTCGGTCACCGCCCCCTGCGACTGGTCGTAGGCCTCTACGATCGCGATGCCGGTGCTGGTCCCGATCCGGTTGGCGCCGGCATTGATCAGCGCGACAGCTTGTTCGATTCTGCGTATGCCACCGGCGGCCTTGACGCCTATCTCACGGCCCGCGGCCTGACGGATGTGCTTGATGTCCTTGATCGTCACCGCGCGAGGGCCGTTGCCCGTGCAGGTCTTGATGAAGTCGGCCCGCACGGCCTTGGCGATCCGGCAGACTCGCGTCTGCTCCTCTCGCGTCGTAAGGCCCACCTCGATTATCACCTTGGTCAGGACGTCGTCACCGTCTTCGGTGAGACTCGCGAGGTTAGCAACAGTGACCACCTCTTCGAGGTCTCGCTGCACGGTGGCGTAGTCGTGGGATTTGACGGCCGGGATGTTGACTACGATGTCGAGCTCCGTCGCTCCGTTGGCCATCGCCTGACGTGCCTCGTAGACCTTGACAGAGGTGGGCACGGCCCCGAACGGATAGGCTATGACTGTGCCCAGCTTGACGTCGGAATCGCGCAGCGCTCGCTCGGCTACCTGACACCAACACGGCAGCACTATCACGCAGGCGAAATGGTACTCCTTGGCTTCCTCACAACAAGCGATCACATCTTCTTCCGTGGCATCCGGCCGAAGAAGAGAATGATCTATCATCTTCGCCAGGGCGATCTTGGAGAACATAACCTTCCCCTTCTCAGGTTCCGCCTCGTCAGTCCTCCTCCACGGCTCGAGCTACTCGTCTCTCGGGGCCGGCCGCTTTCCTTTTGTCGCCGCCTTCAGCTCCTTCACAAAGCCTGCGACCGATTGCTCAAGTCCCGCCGAGCTCAGCTCACGATCGATCAACGATACGACGGCGCTGCCAACAACCGCGCCATCCGCCAGTCCGCACACCTCGGCCACGTGCTCGGGCCGAGAAACACCGAATCCCACCGCAACCGGCTTCTGCGTACGGGCCCGTATGCGACCCACGAAATCCTTCAGGTCCGCGGGAAGCTCAGCCCGCGCTCCGGTAACGCCCATCCGCGAAACACAGTACACAAAACCGGTCGCAAGATCAACAATTTTCTTCACGCGATCCGGCGGGCTGGTTGGCGCCAGCAGGAAGATGGTGTCCACCCGATGGCTTGTCGCGACACCAATCCATTCCGCGGCCTCCTCGGGAGGGAGGTCGGTGACGATAACGCCGTCCACTCCGGCCGCCGCGCTGTTCCGAGCGAACGTTTCGAGCCCCAACTGCACAATGGGATTATAGCACGTCATTATCACGACTGGGAGGTCGCGCACCCGCCGCAGGGAGGCCGCCATCTCCAGCACTTGCGCGGGGGTGACGTCTTTGCTCAGGGCGGCCTGAGAGGCGGCTTGGATTACAGGGCCGTCGGCGAGGGGATCCGAGAAGGGAATACCCAGCTCGATGACGTCGGCTCCGGCATCGGCTATGGCGAGCAGGATCCGGGAGCTGCGCTCGACGTCGGGGTGTCCAGCCACGACGAACGCCACCAGCGCGCCGTCGCCCTCATTCCTGAGCTCTTCGAAGCGTGCGGTCAGGCGGCTCATGGGCCGCGCTCCGACAGCACGCGCTGCACCTCGGCGATGTCCTTGTCGCCGCGCCCCGACAGATTCACAAGGACAACGGCCTCTTTCGGCAGCCTGGCGGCGAGCTCCATGCCGTAGGCGACGGCGTGGGCGCTCTCCAGTGCCGGCATGATGCCTTCGAAACGACACAGCGCCTCGAAGGCATCCAGGGCTCCAGTATCGGTCATGCTCACGTATTCGGCGCGGCCGCTAGCCTGGAGCTGAGCGTGTTCGGGGCCTACTCCGGGGTAGTCAAGGCCGGCTGCCACGGAGTGGGTCGTGCGTATCTGCCCCTGCTCGGTCTGGAGGATCTTGGTGCGGGCGCCGTGCAACACTCCCTCCGAGCCGGCGCTGAGGGAGGCGGCATGTTCGCCGGTGGCGAGGCCCCGACCGGCCGCCTCGACGCCGACCATGCGAACATCGCGGTCGTCGAGAAAGGGGTGAAACAGACCAATGGCGTTGCTTCCGCCTCCAACGCAGGCCACGAGGTAGTCGGGCAGACGGCCCTCATGGGCCACGATCTGCTCTCGGGCCTCGCGGCCCACGACCGATTGGAAATTCCGAACCATGGTGGGATAGGGATGCGGACCGGCTGCGGTTCCGAAGAGGTAGTAAGTGGTTTCCGCGGTCGCCATCCAGACTCGAAAGGCTTCGTTGATCGCGTCCTTGAGGGTCCGACTGCCAGCGGTTATGGGGATGAGCTCCGCTCCCAGGAGGCGCATTCGGTAGACGTTGAGGGCCTGGCGGCGAATGTCCTCCTCGCCCATGTAGATGTCGCAGGCCAGGCCGGAAAGCGCCGCCACCGTGGCGGTCGCCACCCCATGCTGTCCAGCCCCGGTTTCGGCCATCAGTTTCTGGCGTTTCATGCGACGCGCGAGCAACGCCTGGCCGATGGCGTTGTTGAGCTTATGGGAGCCGGTGTGGACCAGGTCCTCGCGCTTGAGGTAGATCTTTGCACCGCCACAGTGTTCCGTCAGACGAGCACAAAAATAGAGCGGAGTGGGCCGTCCTACGTAATCCGCGAGATAGCTTTCCAGGTCCCGTCGAAAAGTTGGGTCGCGCCTAGCTTGCTCGTAGGCCTCGGCGACTTCGAGCAGCGGGGTCATCAGGGTTTCGGGGACGAATATCCCGCCGAAGGGCCCGAAGTGGGTGGCGGAGACGGGCTTGGGTTGGGTTTCTTTGGATGCCATGTCAGCCGCCATTCCGGTCAGCCGCACTGCGGTCAGCCGCACTGCGGTCAGCCCCGCGGACGGCGGCAATGAACTCTGCGATCTTGCTATGATCTTTCCGGCCCGGGCCGGACTCCACGCCGCCGCTTACGTCTACCCCGTAGGGCCGCACGGAAGTCACCAGGTCACCCACGTTGTCCGGGGTCAAACCGCCCGCGATGATCACACGCCAACCTGCCTCTATGAGGGGGACCGCAAATCCCGGATCAAAGCGCTTTCCGGTGCCGCCGTCCAGTCCCGCCACGAAGGTGTCGAGCAGAATCGCTCCGACCCCTTTATAACGGCTCACCTGAGTCTCGTCAAGCCTCTCGGCAACGCGAATCGCCTTCACTACACGGTAGGGCCGAAGATCGTCAGCATAATCAGGGGGTTCATTGCCGTGAAGCTGGGCGACCTGACAACCGGTTTGCTCCAGTGTTGCCCGCACCTCCGCGACCGGGCGGTCTACGAATACACCCACCCCGGTCACGAACGGATCGAGCTCGCGCATGATGTCACGCGCGACTTCGGGCGCAACCCGGCGCGGGCTGTCGGCGAAGACGAAGCCAATGGCGTCGGCCCCGCTCGCAGCCGCCACTTCTGCGTCCTCGTAGTTGGTCATCCCGCAGATCTTGATGCGCGTCATGGCCTGCCAAGCAACTCCTTGATCTTGGCGCCGGGGTCGCCCGCCGCCATGAGTGCCTCGCCGACGAGAATCGCATGCACCTCAATATCGGCCAGGCGTCGAACATCATCTGCGGTATGGATGCCGCTTTCCGAGACGACGACCCGCCCGTCGGGAATGCGCGATCTCAGCCGCAGGGTTGTGTCCAAGGAGACCTGGAACGTGTGCAGGTCCCGATTGTTGATCCCGATGATGTCAGCTCCGCTTTCCAGAGCAGCTTCCAGCTCCTGTTCGTTGTGCACCTCGACGAGAACCGCCTGGCCGCAGCGACCGGCCAGCTCTCTCAGCGAGCGCAGTCGGTCTGCGCCAAGGACGCTGGCAATGAGGAGCAGGCAATCCGGCCCTTCCGGCACCGCGGATTCGGCGATCTGCACTGGATCGATGATGAAGTCCTTGCGGAGCAGAGGTAGCTCGGCGGCATTGTGCGCCGATGCGAGATCGGCCAGGCTCCCCCCGAAGAAGGGCGCGTCGGTCAGCACGGACATGGCGACCGCGCCGTTGCGCTCGTAGGTGCGCGCGACGGCCTCCGGGTCTGCTCCGGGGCGGAGGTCACCCTTGGAGGGGGAACGCCGCTTGAACTCGGCAATCAGCGAGATCCCTTCGCCGCGCAGTGCGTCGGCAAAGCCGCGCCGCGCGGGCGGGGCCTGGGGTGGCTCCCACTGGCCGTAGCGCCGGTGCAGATCGGCGATGTCGGCCTTCTTTCGTTCGAGAATGTCGTCCAGAATCATGTTGAGTCACA
>CAZWRO010000010.1:22023-25214 GCA_964635365.1 uncultured bacterium
GCGATGTCGGCCTTCTTTCGTTCGAGAATGTCGTCCAGAATCATGTTGAGTCACACTCCTGCGGCAACAGCCTAGCAGGCCTAGAACGCCTGAAGGGCCTCCAGCTTGGAGCGCGCGGCGCCGGAAGCCACGGAGTCGGCCGCCACCGCGAGGCCTTCGCTCAAGGTGTCGGCCTTGCCACCGGCGGCGATGGCCGCCGCGGCATTGAGGAGCACAATATCACGTGCCGGTCCCTCTCTGCCACCCAGAATATCGACCAGAAGCTGGGCATTCGCTTCGGGCGTACGGCCCTGGAGGTCCTCGGGGGCGGCCCGCTCCAGGCCGAAGTCCTCAGGCTTGACATTGTAGGTGCGCATCTCGCCCTCCTTCAGCTCCGTCACGCGGGTTTCGCCGAAGGTAGAAAGCTCGTCGAGACCGCCCACACCATGCACCACGTAGGCGCGCTGTGAGCCAAGGTTCCGGAGAACGCTGGCGTGCAACTCGGTGAGCTCGGGGGAGTAAACGCCGAGCACCTGGGCGTCGGCCCCCGCGGGATTGGTGAGCGGGCCGAGCATGTTGAACATGGTCCGCAGGCCCAGCTCGCGGCGGACCGGAGCGGCGTACTTCATGGCCGGATGATAAGACGGGGCGAACATGAACCCGAGGCCGATGTTGTCGATGCACTGGGCGGCCTCTTCCGGAGACAGGTCGAAGCGGATTCCGAGCGCTTCGAGCACGTCGGCGCTCCCACACTTGCTGGTGACGGATCGGTTACCGTGCTTGGCGATCGCCACGCCCGCGCCGGCGGCGACGAGCGCCGCGCACGTGGAGACGTTGAAGGTCTTGATGGCGTCTCCGCCGGTGCCGCAGGTATCGACGAGCGGACGCGCGCGAGGCGACACGGACCGCACGTGTTGGCGCATCACCCGCGCGAATTCGGTGACCTCTTCCGAAGTTTCGCCCTTCATGCGCATCGCCACGAGGAAGCTGGCGATTTGCACGGGGCTGGCCTGGCCGGACATGATTTCAGTCATGCCGGCCTTGGCCTCTTCAGAGGTCAGGTCCAGACCGTCGGCGGCCTTGCGAATCAGATCGGCAATCATCTGCTATCCCCTTTCGTCATAGAGCAAGGAAGTTTCGGAGCAGGTCCTTGCCCGCGTGGGTCAAGATGGACTCCGGGTGGAACTGGACTCCCTCGACCTGGTAGTCCTTGTGTCGGACCCCCATGATCTCGCCCTGATCCGTCTCGGCGGTCACCTCCAGACACTGCGGGAGAGTCTCGCGCTTGATGATGAGCGAGTGGTAGCGGGTGGCCTCGAACGGATTCGGGAGGTCCTTGAAGATCGTCTTGCCGTCGTGCTGGATCATCGAGGTCTTACCGTGCATCAGCCGAGCAGCGCGGACGACCTCTCCGCCGAAAACGTGGCCGATGCACTGGTGGCCCAGGCAGACGCCGAGGATGGGCACCTTGCCGGCGAAGCGCCGCAGGATGTCGTTCGAGACCCCGGCCTCGTTGGGAGTGCAGGGACCCGGGGAGATCACTATCCTCTCGGGTTTCTCCCGCACGACCTCGTCCACGGTGACCTGGTCGTTGCGGTGGACCTTGATGACCTGACCCAACTCGCCGAGGTATTGCACGAGGTTGTAGGTGAAGGAATCGTAGTTGTCTATCATGACCAGCATCACAGCACCTCCGCAAGTGATGGCGCTTGCGCACCGGCCGCCGAGGGAAGCCCGACGGCGGCAAGCGCCTTGCACAGCGTTCTTGTGACGACTTGGCGGCCCTCAGCCGTGCCCGACAAGAGGATCTCGCGCAGCTCCCGTCGGCCTTGCTCCAACCGGATTCGCCGCTCGCGGATCGGCTCCAGGAACTTCAGCAAGGTGTCCGTCAGACGTTCTTTGACCGAAACATCTCCTATCCTACCGGCGCGGTAGGCAGCCTTGAGGTCGGCGACTCCATCCTGATCGGGGTCGAACGCGTCCAGGTAATCGAATACCGGGTTCCCCTCGACGTGCCCGGGGTCGGTGGCCCGCTTGCGTGTGGGATCAGTGTACATCTTCATCACTTTCTCCCGCACCACCTCCGGCCGATCGCTCAGGTTGATCGCATTGCCAAGGGAGGCCCCCATCTTCGAACTGCCATCTGTGCCCGGAAGTCGGGCGCCGGTCGCCGGCGTTATGGCTTCGGGCATCACGAGCGTCTCCCCATACAACGCGTTGAACCGTCGCACGATCTCTCGTGTCTGCTCCACCACCGGAAGTTGATCCTCGCCAACGGGGACGAGGTCGGCCCCGAATCCCGTTATGTCGGCCGCCTGGCTCACCGGATAGCAGAGGAATCCGGCTGGCACGTTCGCAAGGTAGCCCTTCTGGCTCATCTCGGCCTTCACCGTGGGATTGCGCTTCAAGCGCGCCAATGTGACCAGGTTCAGATAGAGCTGAGCGAGTTCCGCAAGCTCGGGCACGCTGGACTGCAGGACAAAGGTCACCTGTTCCGGGTCGAGGCCGACGGCCAGGTTGTCCAGGAGCACGTCCCATACTGCCCGCGCAACAACCTCGGGGTGCTCGGTGTTGTCCGTGAGCGCCTGAAGATCCGCGATCAAGATGTAGGTGCGATACTGGGATTGCAGCCGCACGCGGCTGGCCAGCGCGCCCGTGTAGTGGCCGAGATGAAGTGGACCCGTCGGCCTGTCACCTGTTAGGATCACCTTCCGCTTTGGCTCCATGGCGCCTTACTCCAGCCCCGCTTCGGCCATCTCGATCGCCCGCAGTAGGGCGCCGCACTTGAGCTTGACGCATTCGTCGTATTCCCGTTCGGGGACGGAGTCGGCGACGATCCCGGCCCCTACTTGCATGTGAGCGGTCCCGTTGGTGCAGACAATTGTCCGTATCGTGATGGCCGTGTCCATGTTTCCGGAGAAGCTGAAGTATCCGATGACGCCCCCGTAAGGGCCGCGCCGCGTGGGCTCCATCTCCTCGATGATTTCCATCGCCCGCACTTTCGGCGCGCCGGAAAGGGTTCCCGCGGGGAAGCAGGCCCGCAGCACGTCGAACTGATCCCGGTCGGCACGAAGCTTGCCGCGCACGTTGGAGACGATATGCTGGACGTGCGAGTACTTTTCGATCACCATCTGCTCGTCTACCTCGACGGTGCCGTAGCGGCAGACCCGGCCCAGGTCGTTGCGCCCGAGGTCGAGCAGCATGATGTGCTC
>CAZWRO010000011.1:0-6274 GCA_964635365.1 uncultured bacterium
GCTCCCGGCGCGGCTCTCGGGCTCACTGCAACAGCGCAGTGGGAGTCTCCTTCGGTAGCCTGGCTGTCCTAGCTAAGAATAGAGCTTTAGACCCAGGGCTTTGCGTCCCCACCTTTCGGTGGGTTTGCCTTTATCGGGACACCGCCTTAGTTTCTCAAAGTGCAACGGCCCGAGATCAGATGCTTCTCTGACCCCCGGCCGGCTAGTCATTACACCTGTTCCACAGTTCCCGTGTAGTTCTGAGATTGGCCGGAAAGAAAGCGTGTGCCGCGGGACGCCAATTGCCCAGGATGCCCGCGAAGACCCGTCAGGCGTCTACTGCTGGCGCTTCTTCGGTCGGTCCTCGGGGTCTACGTCGTAGGTTCGGTCCACTTCTCCGGTCTGGCTCCGCTCGCTGGCGGAGTAGTAGTGGGTCCGCTCCTTCGTGCCCCGCTTGCGCATGTCCTCTTTGACGTGCTGGGAGGCGCGGTCTAGGTCATGAGCGGCCATGCGTCGGGCGGCTTCGCCCTCACCCTTCAAGGGGGAGAGCTTAGTCCGTGTTGCTTCGTCAGGCAGGAGTCGGTGGCGGTCGGCGAAGCTCTGCCCGGTGACCTCGAGCAGGGAGCCGGGAAGATCGGCGGGGTCGGCGCCATCCAGCTGAAGCTCGTGGTAGCTGTCGATATGCTGCTTACGCCGCTTCCCGCGCCGACGGGGGTGCCGGCGACGGTGGTTGAGGATCAGCCATGCTAGGCCCAAGACGACCAGCACAACCCCTGCTGTCAGCATCTCGCCCCCTCCATTGCCGCCTGCGCTGCGCCCTGAGGAGGCCGGGCCCTGGGTGTTCGTCGCCGCTTATTTGGCCTGCGTGCCAACCGTAACATTGCGGGACTAGTCCTATATGGTTAGACGCCGCGCGGGGCGTAGAAGTTCTGTCCCCTGAAACGGGACCTGGCTCCTTCGCCTCGCGGCGCGGGCGGGCTAGACAACGCGGAAGCTGGTCTCTCCTGTAACCCCGGTGGCGGCGTCGGCGGCCACGAGGCGCCACTCCCCGAGGGGATCGTTCAGGGCCAGCCGGAAGGAAGCCGCGGCGGTTGCCGCGGGGGCATCGACGTTGGTCTGGTACATGTGACGGAGCTGCCCGTCGGGGCCGTAGACGCGAATGGCGAACACGCGCGCCACTGACTCGGGTCCGGCGTGAGCCGTGACCTGATAGGCAACGGCGTCACCTCTGGGGACTTGGGGGGCGCAGGTTACGCTCATGCTTTCAACCCGGCTCGGAAGCAGGGCATAGAGCGCGACGCCTCCTTGGCCCTTCTCGACGTCGAGGTGATCGGCCCGAGTCAGATAGCGCCTGCGGCGAACGTCGTAGATATGTGCCGGGCGATCGAATTTCACTGTGTGGGCCTGATCGGGGGCGTCGACGAGGCCGATGTAGCTGGCTTCGCCGTGTAGGTAACGCACGATTTGAGGGGAGGCCCCGGTCACGCGCGCGGCCGGCTTCACGCCGGCCGTTCTGAGCAGTGGCTGGATCCATGGCTGCACGGCCGAGAGGAACTCTTCGACGGTGTCCAGAGGGGCGTCGATGGAGTGGACTTGCTTTGCGGCCGCCAGTGGAAGTCGGGAACGCGGCTTGCAGTGTCCGTCGAACCGGCCGGGACTACCGTCGGCGAGGACGGTGCCGCCGGCTTTCGCAAAGCGCCGGATGGCCCGGGTTTCGGATTCGCTGAGGGATAGGGTGTGCGGCAGGACGAGGAGGTCGAACTGCTTGCGGTCCAACCCCTCTTCGGCGAGCTGCTGGTAGGAGATCCAGTGGAAATGGAGGCCGAGCTGGTGGAGGAGGCGCGGCCATCCCTGCTGGGAAACGGCGAACCTGTCGGCGGCCTGCGACTTGCCGGAGGGGAGGTCGCCGTCCTGAATCCAGGCGGCGTAGAGGCTCATTTGGGAGTGGAGGATGGCGATGCGGCTGTGGTCGCGCTGGGCGGCGCAGAGGAGGCGCGCGAGGCCCTGGCCGCGAAGCTGGCCGAAGGCTCGGGCCATCGCCTCTCCCTGGCTGTTCAGCATAAGATCGGGATCATGCAACGTGTAGTTCCAGAAGATCGTGGCGCCGCGCTGCCCCTGAAGCGCCCGGCGCCAGAGCTCGTCTTCCAGCTCGGGGCCGGCGTCTTGGTAGCCGCAGGCCTGGATGATGGGGAGGTCGGGGTTGAACGAGCGCAACTGCTCGATGCCGAAGTAGGGCTCCAGAATCCCGAAGGCGTCGCTGAGAAGCCACCAGTCGGAGCCGTTGAAGGGGGTGCACTGCTGCGTGCCGCCCACTAGGGTGAGAGCGCCGGGGTCGAGCTCGTCGACCACCTGCTGCGTGTAGTGGAAGGCGTCGGCGAAGGTTAGATCCATGAAGTGTCGGAAGTCGGCCCAGGCCGGGATGGTACCCTCGCGTCGGGCCTCTTCAGCGGTCGGCGGCTGCACCTGACGCCACTGCTTGTAGCTCGTCCCCCATTCTAGGTTGAGGGCGCGGAGAGTGCCGTAGTGGGACCGGAGCCAGTCGCGGAAGGCGGCCAGGGTTTCGTCGGTGTAGCAGAACTCGAAGGCGCGCATGTAGCTGGTGAGGGAGGGCTCGTCGTAGACGTAGTAGTGGAAGGGCCGGTACTTGCGGTAGGGCCTCAAGGCGCGGGAGATCTGACGGCGCGCCTGCTTGCGCCAATCTCCATGCAGGCACGGGCGGCGGCGCAGGTGCTTCCGGTCGCCGGTATCCCAGTAAGCCTGCATCTGCTCTTCAAAGGGTTTTCGGTCGTAGTAGTAGACGCCGAGGCCGTCGGGCCGGGCGATGACGCTGAAGCGGTAGTTGCGCTCCGGCTGCATGAGCCAGGTGATGCCGGCGCGCCGATATTGCTCGTCGAGCAGATCCATCCAATGGTAGTAGGAGTGAGGCCCGTAGAACGGCACGTTGACTTCGTAGTCGTCCCAGACGCGTTGCTCGGGAGGGGTGGCGAAGGCGACCCTGGTTTGGGCCTGGTGAAGCAGGCGGTCGTCCTGGTGCAGCGAGGCGCGCACCCAGCCGATGTTGGTCAGAAGGTCGTCGGTGGCGAGGCGCGCGGTGGCCTGCCTCCGATCCGAGGATAGCCGCGGGCTGTGGTCTCGGGCGATGACGCGGTGGTAGTTGTCGACCATCTCGAGGCTGAGGGTGACGCCCTTGGGCAGAGACCGGTTCAGGGCCACCGTCGCGCGCGCGGTCCTCCCCTTCTCGATGACCGCGGGGCGCACGGTGATGTCGCGCAGTCGGACCGGCGAGCGCACCTCGAAAGGCGCGCTCGCCCAGTCGATTCGCTTGCGCCCGGCCAGAAGGAAGACGTCCAGGAGATGCTTCCCGCCGGGGAGATCGGAAACGGGGAGCGAGAGCGCGGCTCTGTTTCGCTGGAGCGCGGCCGATCCCTGACACTCGATATCGCCCGCGTCGTCGCGCACTTGCCACCGCACTCGGGCGGACTTGGGGAGCGTTCCCGACAAACGCACGGCCGCTTCGAGAGGCGCTTGCGCTCCGGTGCCCACTGCATCGTGGCTGAAGTCGACGCGGTCAACGGCCGCGGAGGGCTCCTTCCGGGCCGCCCAGATGAGGGCGCGTATCATCAACGAGTACCAGGTTTCCCACCAGGCGTCTCCGATTTCGCCGTAGGCCGACCAGCGGAGGAGAGGCGCCAGCCCGAGGCTCTCGTGTCCCAGCGCCACGACCCGCCCTTTGCCCACCTGCTTGACGGCGACCACGGGGTCCGATCCGGCGGTGGCCAAGACGGTGGCGCCGTCGGTTACACGGAATCTCCGGTGTTTCAGGTGGTCCCCCGGAAGGGCAGTAAGGGGGACGCCGCGGGTGATGTAATGGGGTTCTTCTGCGCTCCAGGCTCCAGGGTGGCCCGGCCCGCGCGGCGGCGTGGTGGCCTCGGGAGCTGATTCGTCCACCGCGGGGACGAGGGGGGAGAGCGCGTCTAATCCATGGTCGGCCGGGCCGGCATAGGGCCCGACGAGCACCAGGCCCAGGCCCCGGTTGACCCGCCGGAGGATTGAGCTGCGGATGGCCTCCGGGAGGTGACCCCAGCCGAGAATGCCGTGGGTGAGCATTACCTCCCAGCGGCGATCGCTTTCGAGGTCTTCTTGCAGATATCGGTAAACCAGGCTGTAGTCAACGGAGCCGTCGGCGGCCTGCTCGGAGCGAGCGCCATAGGCCTTGCCGAAGGACATCGTCCACTTGTTGACGTCCCAGGACGGGTCGATGGTGACGGCGTCGACCTTCATGGACAGGCGCTGCATCAGCTCGACGAGGGTGCGCCCCTCCGTTACGCTCGGGACGACGAGGGCCGATAGGGGTCCCCCGACATAGGGGTCGGCCCAGTCCACGTGGGGGGTGGGTAGGTCGGTGGTATAGGCGATGTCGAGGCGCCCTTCACCGAAGTGGTGTCGCCGGCCCATGCCGAGCAGGGGGGTTTCGGCCTCGGCCGCGCAGCAGAGGGCGACGACGAAGAGCAAGCAACTCAATTCCAGCAACATATAATATCTCCATCCATCGGAATCTGATTAGGCTCGGGCGCGGGCAATGGCCGTTCCCAATGGCCTGGCACGGGAGTTGTCGCGCGGGTCATCGACCGGGTTATGTGGTTGGCGAATCGGTGAGGCCGAGCAGCTTCGACATGGTGCCGCCGAAGACGCGCTGCTGAAGCTCCGGCGAGAGGCCGATGGCATCCATCGTCCGCTGGTAGTCCTGCGCGACGTCTTCAATCTGGTCGATGCCAACATCGGAACCGAAGACGACCTTGTCCCAGGCGTGACGGCCCTCGGGATCGCGATAGAAGGTCGTTTCCGTCCACCAGAGGAGGGACTTGAAGAATTCCGGGGGGCGTTTCTTCAGGCTGGAGCCGCTGAGGTCGAAGTATAGGTTCGGGTTCCAGCGACAGGCCATGCCGGCTTCTTCGTACCAGGGATTGCCGAGGTGGGCGCCGAGGACCTTGAGGGAGGGAAAGGCTCGGGCGATGGTGTCGAGGCGAATGGGCCGATGGCGCTCGTTGTTGACATCGTGTTGGGCATCGGTCGGCGTGCGGGCGACGATGCCGGTGTGGAAGAGGCAGACAAGCCCTAGCTCTTCGGCGGCTTCGTAGACCGGGTAGAACGCTTTATCGTCGTAGGGGGCGGGCGGGCGAATGAACTTGAGCCCTCGGAAGCCTCGGTCGTGGAGGTCCCGCACGGCCTCCGGCCCCTGCTCGCCGAGGGGAAGGAAGCCGAACCCAATGATGATGTCCGGATAGGTGGACATGGCACGGGCGACGCCGTCATTGCCTTGCCCCCACTCCGCCCAGAGGGCGCCGTTGAGGCAGACTCGGTCGAAGCCGAGGGCCTTCTCCGCCTCGATGAGTCTATCGACGTAACCATCTTCGAGGCTGTGGTGAACGTGTGCGTCAATCCTCATTTCCATTGCCTCCATCAGTGGCCGTAGGAGTTCTCGGCGTCGGTGCTGCACCCCTGCAGAAGCCGACGTGGATTGAGTTGATATTGTGGAATAGGCCCGGTGACGGTAATCGCACTGAGCCTGCATCGGAGGAACCTGAGATGCGCTTTCACAAGCATCAGGTGGGCAAGGCCAGTAGATGGCACTCGGTTCGAGTCAGGCACGAGCAAGTCTGGGACTGGTGTGCCCACCATGAAGATGTCGACCAACATCAACGGCGACGGCGCGAAGTGATGACTGGGCCTCACAGCAAAGACGGCCTGAAGCTGCAGGCCGCGCACTGAAGTGCGCCGAGGCCGCTGAGGAGAGACGGGAAGATGCTAGCCTGGTCGTGCGCGAGCGCGTCGTTCTGGTGTGGGGCGGGCCTGCTTGGCTTACTCGCCGTGGTGGAGGCCTGCACGGCGGTTCGGAGCCTGAGAGGACCGCGTTCCCTGCCGGTCGGTCGAAGAAGCGGAGAGCCGGCCCGCTGACGAGGTGTGTTCGTCCCGGTTGATTGCTGGAGGGCGTGCGGCGAGGCCTGCGCGCCAGGCCGATGGCGGCACGCGCCGTGGTTATCGCGGCTTCCTGACGGCCCTCTTATCCCCCCGGCGTTTCTTGTTCTCCCGGTAGGAATGTGGTACCATACGCGCCGACGGCTTGGAGAGGTGGCCGAGCGGCTTAAGGCAGCCGCCTGCTAAGCGGTTACAGGGTTTGTAGCTCTGTCCCGGGTTCGAATCCCGGCCTCTCCGCTGTTCTCCCCGCTGTATATTGGCTCCCCCATCGCCGCTGGAAGGCCCACGCAACCGCACCGCAACCGTGCTCCCCAGCCGA
>CAZWRO010000011.1:6374-22713 GCA_964635365.1 uncultured bacterium
CCGCTGTGGTTGTCACGGCCCATCATTTATGGTAAGATACTAGCGTCTACGGAGGTACGATCTGCCGCAGTGAAACCAGAGGTATATGTGAACGGCAAATTCGTCCCTCAGTCGGAGGCGAAGATCTCCGTCTTCGACCGCGGCTTCCTCTACGGGGATGGGGTGTTTGAGGGGATTCGAGCCTACCACGGCCGACTCTTCAAGCTGGACGAACACCTCACTCGCCTGTATCGCGGATCCCGCGCGATTTTCCTTGAGTTGGCGATGGAGCAGGATGAACTCAGGGAGATAGTGCTGGAGGGCGTGCGGCGCAGCGGCCTTCAAGACTGCTACGTGCGACTGGTCGTGAGCCGGGGCGAGGGGGACCTGGGGCTGGATCCGCGAGACTGCCACACGGACGCGAGTGTGGTTGTGATTGTGGATGCGATCAGGTTGTACCCCGCGGAGATGTACGAGCAGGGGCTCAATGTCATTACCTGTGTGACGCGGCGCACTCATCACACAGCGCTGAACCCGGCAATCAAGTCCCTCAATTATCTGAACAACATCTTGGCCAAGGTCGAAGTTGCACAGGCGGGAGCCCACGAAGGGATAATGCTGAACCACCTGGGGTATGTGGCGGAGGCCACGGCCGACAACATCTTTGTGTGTCGGCAGGGAGAGATGGTGACTCCACCTCTCTATGCGGGCATGCTGGCAGGGATAACGCGCGGGGTGGTGCTGGAGCTGGCCGCCGAGATGGAACTGCCGCTGCGCGAGGATTTGCTGACGCCTTACGACGTTCACTCGTCGGACGAGTGCTTCCTCACTGGCACGGCGGCGGAGATCGTGCCGGTTTCGCGGGTGGACGGAAGAGCCATCGGAGATGGACGTCCCGGGCCGATCACCAGACGGTTGATGGCCCGTTTCAGAGAGATGACGGCGACCGAAGGGGTGCCGGTCGGCTGAGCGCGGTGGCCGGGCCTGGCGGGCCATGTTATGGGCTGACAGGCGCGGTGCGGACGAAGTGAATGGACGAGACGGGGTTCGCTCTGACGGCCCCGGAAGGAGGTGGAGATGGCGGACGGCGAGATTCTGCAACGTTTCACACCGCCTGCCATCCGCGTCGTCCAGTACGCCAAGGAAGAGGCCAGGCGTTTCCGCGGCAACACCGTCGGCACGGAGCATGTGTTGCTGGGGTTGATTCGCGAGCAGGATGGAGTGGCGGCGCGAGTATTGGAGCGACTCGGAGTGAGCCTGGGGCGTGCGCAGAACGAGATCCGGCGGCAGATGGAGGTTATGGACAGCCGCGCGCCGGGTCAGGGAGCGCGCAGTTGGAGCGCCGGAGCAAGACGCGTTCTGGAGCTGGCGCTGGACGAAGCGCGGGATCTGAACCCCAAGCTGGGGTTGCCCAATTTCGTGGACACCGAACACCTTCTGCTGGGCCTGGTGCGGGAGACCGACAGCACGGCGGCGCGCGTATTGCGGAGCCTCGGGGTCGATCTGGAGCAGGTGCGGCGGGAGGTGGTGAAGCTGCTCGGCGGCGCCGCGGGAGTGGCTCCGAGCGGACGCTCGCGGTCGACGAGCCCGGTCCTGGATGCGTTCGGACGCGATCTCACTAAGATGGCGGCTGAGGACAAGCTGGACCCGGTAGTTGGCCGTAACAATGAGCTTCAGCGAGTCATCCAGATACTGAGCCGACGCACGAAGAATAACCCGTGTTTGATCGGGGATCCGGGCGTGGGCAAGACGGCGATTGCGGAGGGGCTTGCGCAGCGGATTATGAAGAAGGATGTCCCTGAGACGTTGCACGGGAAGCGCGTCGTCGCGCTCGACCTGGCCGGCCTGGTTGCGGGCACGAAGTATCGAGGCGAATTCGAAGAGCGCATGAAGCGCGTCACGGATGAGATCCGAAAGGCCAGCGGGGAAATCATCCTGTTTGTGGATGAGCTGCACACGCTGATAGGGGCGGGGGCTGCGGAGGGGGCTATCGACGCCTCGAACATACTGAAGCCGGCTTTGGCGCGAGGCGAGTTGCAGTGCATAGGTGCGACGACGATGGCCGAGTACCGGAAGCATGTGGAGAAGGACCCGGCCCTGGAGCGTCGCTTCCAGCCGGTGATGGTCGAGGAGCCAACGGTTGAGGAAACGATTGCCATTCTGAAGGGGTTGCGAGGCCGTTATGAAGCGCACCATCGGGTGCGAATCGATGACGCGTCGCTGATTGCCTCGGTTCGCCTGTCGGCCCGGTATATCTCGGACCGCTGCCTGCCGGACAAGGCGATTGATGTGATGGACGAAGCGGCTTCCAGGGTGAGGCTGCAACTGAGTGAGCCATCGGAGGAGTTGAAGTCGGTTCGCCAGGCGCTGGAGACCGTTTCGCGCGAGCTGCAGAAGGTCGTCAGCGTGAGTCCGCTGGAGAGAGACGAGGCCGATTACCAGCGCGGCGTGCAGCTGCGCGACCAGCGGCACCGGTTGCGAGAGGAGCTGTCGGCGCAGGAAGAGGAATGGCGGCGGAGGCGGACAGAGGAACGCGATGTGGTCAGAGAGGATGACATCGCACACGTGGTTTCGCTGTGGACGCGGGTTCCGGTGTCTCGCCTGGGGGAAGGAGAGACGCAGAAGCTGCTGAGCATGGAGGAGCGCATCCACGATCGGATCGTCGGACAGGAGGAGGGGGTGCGTGCGGTGGCGCGAGCGGTGCGGCGGAGCCGCGCCGGGCTGAGGGATCCGCGCAGGCCCATGGGCTCTTTCCTGTTCTTGGGACCGACCGGGGTGGGAAAGACGGAGCTGGCCCGAGCGCTGGCCGAGTTCCTCTTCGACGAGGAAGAGGCGATGGTGCGCATCGATATGTCGGAGTACCGTGAGCGTCACAGCATCTCCCGGCTGATTGGGGCGCCACCCGGCTACGTGGGCTATGAGGAAGGCGGGCAACTGACCGAGGCCATCCGACGTCGTCCCTATTCCGTTCTCCTGCTCGATGAGATCGAGAAGGCTCACCATGAGGTCTTTAACATTCTGCTGCAGGTGATGGAGGATGGGCGGCTGACCGACTCCCAGGGACATGTTGTTGATTTCAGGAACGTGGTACTGATCATGACGAGCAATGTTGGCACGAGCTCCATGGACTTGGGCGTGGGAATGGGCCTGCGCACCGGCGGGGATGATGAGGAAGCTCAATCCTACGAGCGTATGAAGGGTATGATGCTGGATCAGCTCAAAGAGGCGTTCCGCCCCGAGTTCCTGAACCGGGTCGATGAGGTGATTGTCTTCCACGCGTTGAACGAGGAGCAAGTGACGCAGATTGTGGGGCTTCTTCTGAAGCGCGTCGGCGAGCGAATTGCCGGACAGGGGATGACTCTGGTGGCGAACGAGGAAGTCAGGACGCTGCTGGCCCGAGAAGGCTTCGACCGGGCGCTGGGCGCGAGGCCGCTGCGCCGGGCCATCCAGAGACGCATCGAGGACCCGCTTTCGGAGCAACTGCTGTATGGCAAGTTCGAGGAGGGTGATACCATCGAGGCCGTGTTGCAGGACGATGTCGTTATCTTCCGCCGAGCGGAGAACCTGGCGCCTCTGACACACTGAGGCCGCGGCCGGTTGGCGCTGGCCGGCAGAGAAGACAGCAGGGGCCCCCGGTCGATTCGGGGGCCTGTTTGCTATGCATAGCCGGTGGTTGCAGAGTCACGGCACACGGGGTGCGGGGAGGGCTTCCACCGACTCGAACAGAAATACAGAATTTTGCGCGGTGAACGCGACAAAGCAGGTGGCTGGCGCGTCGAATATGGTAGTGCTGAGTTATGGCGTTAGTCGTTCGCAGCCAAGACCAGAGCATGAATAGCACGAATACGCGGCTGAAAGGGGGTGAGACAGAGTGACACCAAGAATCGTTGGTTTCGTGTTTAGCTCCGCCGTGGCTGCCATCACGGCGTGGGTTTCGGTTTCGGCATCCACCAAGTACATCCGGGACATCGGCGGATTCGAGGGATGGAAGCCTTTTCGCTATTTTGATGAGATTTACACCGGACTGTTCGCAGCTCTCGGCATTATAGTTGGCTTTACGGTTGCCAGCTTGATTTACCGTCAGGCTCTGGATTTGTATCGTGATCTGCTATCGGATCTCCGCCGGATTCCCGCGCGGGACAAGGCGGCTGTGATTCTCGGCATTCTCATCGGGCTGGCGACGACGGCACTGCTCGGGAGGGTGCTGGTTGACATCCTGGACATCGGCGGCCCGCTGATCCTGCTCGTGGGCGTAATTTGCGTCTACCTCGGCGTTGCCATTACCACGAGTATGAAGGAGGAGCTGTACTACTTCTTTCCGGGCCTGTCGAAGCAGGCGGAAGGCGGTGCGGAGGAGATGCCTGCTGCGCAGCCTAAACTGTTGGATACGAATGTCATTATCGACGGCCGCATTACAGACATTTGCCGGGCTGGGTTCTGTGAGGGGCCGCTCTATGTGCCGGACTTCGTGCTGAACGAGCTTCATCTGATATCCGATTCGTCGGACACGTTGAAGCGGAACCGCGGTCGACGCGGTCTGGATATCCTCAACCAGATGCAGCAGGAGTCCAGTCTGCACGTGCGCGTCTACGACCGGTACGACCAGCCCCTCCGGAGCAGCGACCCGGTGGATACGAAGCTGGTACATCTGGCCCAGGATTTGAACGCAGCCATCGTGACGAACGATTTCAATCTCAACAAGGTGGCCCAGCTTCAAGGCATAAAGGTACTGAACGTAAACGAGCTGGCTAATGCGGTCAAGCCCGTGGTGCTGCCGGGAGAACAGATGACGGTGACGGTGGTCCGAGAAGGCAAGGAGCAGGGCCAGGGCGTCGCCTACCTGGAAGATGGCACCATGGTGGTTGTCGAGAGTGGGAAGAATAGCATCGGCGAGACGGTAGGTGTCGTGGTGACCAGCGTGCTTCAGACGGTGGCCGGGAAGATGATTTTCGGCGACCTTCAGGGAGTGGCGTCGAGGTCTCAGGAGGGTTCTGATCGGCATCACCGCGCTAATAGTCGCGGCGGGACGCGGCGAAAGGCTCGGTCGCAAGGATAACAAGGCTTTTGTCGAGCTGGCCGGAAGGCCGCTTGTTTCCTACGCGCTGGACGCTCTGCGAAAGTGCCGCGGGGTAGATGAGATAGTGGTGGTTGTCGCGCCCGGCGACGTCGAACGGGCGCGGCAATCATTGGTGCGGCCCGGGGGGAAGCAGACAGAGCGCGTGGTGGCCGGCGGCGAGGAACGTCAGGTGTCGGTGGCGGCCGGCTTGGCAGACGTCAATCCGGCCTGCGATCTGGTAGTCGTTCACGATGGCGCGCGCCCGCTGGTGACCCCGGAGTTGGTGCAGGCGTGCATTGAGGCCGCGGGGAAGTGGGGGGCCTCGGTCGCGGCTCTCCCTGCCAGCGACACCCTGAAGCAGGTTACCCCTGAGGGCGTTATCAGCTCAACCTTGGATCGTTCCGGGGTGTGGATGGTCCAGACGCCGCAAGTGTTTGCCTATGACGTTCTGTTGAAGGCCCATAGCGCGGCGGCGGAGGCGGGAATGGTGGCCACCGACGACGCCTCTCTGGTCGAGCATATCGGATATCACGTGCACGTGGTTCCGGGGCTGCCCGAGAACATCAAGGTGACGTGGCCGGAAGACATAAATCGCTGTGAGCGATTCCTGATACAACGGAATAATCACTTAAGGAGGACACTAGTTACGCGATCCGGTATAGGCTATGATGCACATGCATTTGGGGAGGGGAGGCCGTTGGTGCTGGCGGGGGTGCATTTCGGGGGAGAACGCGGTTTGCAGGGGCACTCCGACGCCGACGTCGTGTGCCATGCCATC
The DNA here is from genome assembly GCA_964635365.1 of uncultured bacterium. Classification (GTDB taxonomy): domain Bacteria; phylum Armatimonadota; class Hebobacteria; order Hebobacterales; family Hebobacteraceae; genus CAZWRO01. Next base: position 12,188 of record CAZWRO010000011.1, read on the forward strand.
TGTGACGCCGTGTTGGGGGCGATGGGGGCCGGGGATATCGGACAGCACTTCCCGGACACCGATCCCGCGTATGCCGGTATCAGCAGCCTGTCTTTGCTCTCGCGCGTGGCGGAGATGGCGCGCGCCGCCGGATGGGAGATTGAGAACATCGACACGGTGGTAATTGCGGAGCAACCCAGGATAGCAGATCGGGTGCCAGAGATGCGACGGGCGCTGGCAGAGGCGCTGGGGACCCAGACGGATCGGGTCAATGTGAAGGGGAAGACGACTGAGGGTCTGGGTTTCACCGGCCGTCAGGAGGGCATTGCGAGCGAGGCTATCTGTGTGCTGCGGCCGGTTGAGTGCGTGCAGAACAATTCATAGTGTGAGGAATTGACATGCAAATCAACATCACTGCTAAGGGGGTGGCCATACCGCCCGGCTTCAAGGAATTGGCGGAGCGGAAGCTGAGCAAGCTGGAACGCCTGCTGCGGAATATCGACAAGGTCGACATCACTTGTTCGCGTGAGCGGCAATGGCGAGTGGTCGAGATTATGATAAGCGCCAACGGACTGCTGGTTCGGGGAGAGGACCGCGCGACCGACATACAGTCGGCCGTCGACAGTCTCGTTGCTAAGTTGGAGAGGCGGATAAAGAAGTCGCGCAGCAAGCTCCTCGATCGTTATCGAGAGGCTCCCGAGACGCGCCCCGCCTGGGAGGCCGAGTCGGAAGAAGAGGGCGAAGACACCGCCGAACCCTCGCTCGTACGCAGCAAACACTTTCCTGTTAAGCCTATGGCTCCGGAAGAGGCCTCCGCCCAGATGGAACTGCTTGGGCACGACTTCTACGTGTTCATGAATGCGGAAACGGAACAGGTTAATGTGCTCTACCGGAGAAAGGACGGGAACTACGGGCTGATTGAGCCTGAGTTCTAGAAGCTGTTTCACAACCTCCTCGCGAGGTCGTGAAACAGCATCGGGAGTGGCTGTTTCACTTCACATTGTGAAACAGCACAGCAAGGGCGGCGGGTTTTATCAGGCGCATTTCAGGCCGGCATAGGGGCCGGCCAGCCCGCCGCGCTGGGGTTATGAAATGCGCTCTAGTCGAACAGCCGCAAGCGAACGAGGAGCACTTTGACTATAGTCGAGTTTCGTGAGCTCGTCCGACAGGAGTTCGGGCCGGAGCTGGAGCGTGCGACACCCGCGAACGTACGTGAGTTCCTGGACCGGATGCAGGTTCGTCTGCATGAGGAATCGGGCGAAGGGCCGACGTACGCAGTTGACTCCGATGAGGAGTCGCGGAGCTACGAGGAGATCGTAACGGATTTCTTCTCCCGTGCCTTGGATTACCCTCCAGATCAGGCGTTCATCATGCTCTGGCTGCTGGGCTTCGAGCAGCACTTCGCGATGTTGGAGGAAGATTACGCGCGGCGTTTCGTGACGATTTTCGGGGAGCTCGAACTGGATTAGCCCGGAATTGATGGCGCAGCCGCCGACCTGCTCCCTTAGCTGATGCGGGTCCACCGTGCCTGTGTGTCGCTGGGCAGGACGGTCGGGACAGCTCGCAGAAGTCTCCCCACAAGGCCTGACGCAGGGCGCGGCTTTGGCCCCTGGCACGGGGCGACCGTTGGAGGTCGAGCGCTGGTCCGGCGGTAGGCTCCGCCGACGGGCCGCGGTTCGGGTGGGCAACGAAGGGATGATCCTCTGGGTGTTCAACGGATAGCAGGCAGCGCGGGTCGGCCCATGAAGGTCGCTGACTTCGACTACGATCTTCCTGCTGATCTCATCGCCCAGACGCCGGCCCGTCCGCGGGACTCCTCTCGCCTGCTGGTGGTTCACCGGAGCCGCGGGGAGATCGAACATCGGGCCTTCCGCGATCTCGCCGATTACCTAACCTCCCGCGATATCGTGGTCTTCAACGACACGCGTGTGATCCGCGCGCGGCTGCGAGGCCGCCGCGAGCCGGGAGGCGGCAAGGCCGAGGTGCTGCTGCTGTCGGAACAGGAAGGCGGTTTGTGGGAGGCTCTGGTGACTCCCGGGCGGCGTCTGCCGCCGGGGCGCGAAATCGTCTTTGGAGAGGGTGAGCTGCGGGCGGAAGTGCTCTCGCGGACTCCCTCCGGCGGGCGGATACTGCGTTTCTCGCCGCCGGGGCTGACGCAGGCGAATCTGGCTCGTTTCGGCGAACTTCCGCTGCCTCCGTACATCCGGCATCCCCTCGAACAGACCAGCGATTACCAGACGGTCTATGCGCGGGCGCTGGGGTCGAGCGCGGCGCCCACGGCGGGGCTGCACTTCACGCGGGAAATGGTGGAAGCGGTTCGCGAGCGGGCGGGCGGAATCGCAGACATCACGCTGCACATAGGTGTGGCGACGTTCCGGCCGATTCGTACTGAGGACGTCGCGGACCATGATATGCACCCCGAGAGCTATGCCATCTCGGAGGCAAACGCGGGTGTGATTTCGGAGGCCGTTGCGGCCGGGGATCGAGTGGTTGCCGTAGGCACCAGCACGGCGCGAGCACTGGAAACCGCTACTGCGCCCGATGGGCGCGTGTTGCCGGGGGCTGGTCGAACGGAGCTGTTTATCCGCCCGGGCTATGTGTTCGGAACGATCGGCGCGTTGCTGACGAACTTTCACCTACCCCGTTCGACGCTGCTGCTGTTGGTGTGCGCACTTGCCGGACGGGAGCTGATGCTGGAGGCCTACCGCGAGGCGGTGGAACTGAGATATCGGTTCCTGAGTTTCGGCGACGCGATGTTGATAGTGTAGCGCGAGGGAGAAGCGTGCGGGCGTCTGAGCTGGCGAAGATGTACGAGCTGGAGGACAGCTACTGGTGGTTCGTCGCCAGGCGGGAGCTCGTGCGCGACTGGGTGGCGCGTTACGGTCCCACCAGGGCCGACCTCAGGATTCTGGACGTTGGGTGCGGAACGGGCGCCACGCTCAGCGTGCTGGAAGAGCTGGGAGAGGCGATCGGGATTGACCGCTCCAAGGAAGCTTTGGGATTCTGCAGGAACCGAGGGCATCGTCGTCTGATCCTCGCCCGCGCCGAGGAACTCCCGACGGCGGCGACCTCGGTCGATGTGATCACGGCACTGGACCTGCTGGAGCACATCGAGGACGATGCGAAGGCGGTGCGCCAGTTGGCCGACGCGCTGCGCCCGGGAGGGCTGCTGCTGGTGACGGTTCCGGCCTACCGCTCGCTCTGGAGCGAACATGACGAGGCGCTGGATCATGTGCGGCGGTACGAGGCAGCACGTTTGCGGGAGCTTCTTCTGGGGGCGGGATTGCAGATCGAACGTTTCACCTACCTGATTACGGCCTTGCTCTTGCCAATCGCGGTGCTGCGCCTGCTGCAGCGAATGGCCCCCAAGGAAGAGCGCCACCCACAGACGGCGTTCATTATCCCCCCGAAGTTCGTCAACCGGCTGCTGATCGCATTGCTGCGGCTGGAGAGCCTTTGGCTGAGGCGCTATGACCTCCCGGCGGGGGTTTCTCTGGTGGCCGCCGCGCGAAAGGTATGACCTCGCTGAGACGCCTCCGAGCGGGCGCGTGGATTGCTGGGGCGGCAATGGCTGGTGGGCCATGCAACGGGGTGCCCAAGACCGGTGTGCACGGAGGCCTTGGGGAGCCTCTGGGGGCCGCTTGCCCGCGGTCGCGCGCAGTGCTATAATCCGACGCGGAGGCTTCCAGCATGGGCCCCGAGATCCAAATCATAGGCAAGGGGTGCTACTTCTGCGATCAGCTCCGCAAGATCGTGGACGCCCTCGTGGTCGAGCTGGAGATTGGTGAGGCCTCGGTCGAGAGCGTGGAAGACATGGGGGAGCTGCTGGAGTATGGGGTGGTGAACCCGCCTGCGCTGATTGTGAACGGCAAGCTCAAGATGATGGGTCGCGTGCTGGTGCGCAGTCGGGTGCGACAGGCGATAGTGGAGGAGCTGGGGGTGGATTCGAGCACTGAGAGCGCTGATAGGGAGGCCTAGTTTCGACGTGAGCACTGAACCGAAGCAAGGTATCGGACAAGGGCGCAGGGTGCTGGTGGTCGATGACGAGGAATCGGTCAGGGAGCTAATCAAGCTCTATCTGAGCAAGGAAGGCTTCGAAGTACTGCACGCCAGGGAGGGGAAAGAGGCCTTGCGGGTCAACGGTGAGCACCATCCCGACCTGATCATCCTCGACTTGATGCTCCCGGGCATGGATGGGAGAGAGGTGTGTCGTCAGATCCGCTCCACGTCTCGCGTGCCGATCATCATGCTGACTGCGCGGGCGGAGGAGGTGGACCGGATCGTGGGTCTCGAGCTGGGGGCGGACGACTATGTGGTGAAGCCCTTCAGCCCCCGCGAGCTGGTCGCGAGGGTGAAGGCGGTGCTGCGCCGCGGGGGCGCCTCCGATGAGGAGGAGGAAACGCTGACCTTCCTCGGCCTGCGGATCGATCGGGTTCAACATCGGGTGGAAGTTGAGGGTGAGGAGGTGCACTTGACGCCGACGGAGTTCCGTCTGCTCTGGTGCCTGGCGAGCCAGCCGGGGCGAGTGTTCAGCCGCGCCGAGTTGCTGGATCGCATCTGGGGCTACGATTCGGAGTCGGATGCGCGAACGGTGGATGTGCACATCAAGCGTTTGCGACAGAAGACGAATGCCTCGGAATCCCAGTCCGTCAGCATCACGACGGTTTGGGGGCTCGGCTATAAGTTCGAGACTCACTGACGCTGATGCGGAGCCTCTTCTCGAAGGTATTGCTGGCTCAGCTCCTGACGCTCTTCGTTGCCCTCGGGACGGTCAGCCTGCTGCTTTCCACCGCGCTTCATCGACTGCTTTCCCCCATCTATATGGAGCTGGCCTCGCGCGATCTGGTGATGCAGGCGCAAGCCATGGCGGCCCAGTTCGACCCGTTGGTGTCGGACCCGAATAGACAGGATGAACTGGCCGAGCTAAAGCACTTGTTCGAGACCAGCACGCATACTCAAATCTGTCTTGTGGGTCCGAGTGGGGAGGTCGAGGGCGGGGACACCGGGCCGGCAACACAACAGGTGCCGGCCGGTGCGGCAAGGGTCTATCCTAGTGGCGTCGCGCGCTGCGGCGAGGATACGCTGGTGGCGCATGTCTTGCTCCCCGGTGGGCGCGGGTCGCTGTTTGTCCGCGCCAGTGTGGCGGCCGTTATCGACACCACCGTAGGCCGACTGAGGAATCTGGTGCTGTACGCGGGGCTAGTTGCCGTTGCGCTTGCGCTGTTGGTGGCGCTCGGACTCTCGGAGAGAATTTCCGTGCCGCTGCGCCGCATGAGGCGGCTGGCCGGCAGGATGGCCGCGGGCGATTTCAGTCAGCGGCTGGATATCAAAACGAAAGACGAGGTCGGGGCTCTGGCTCAGTCTTTCGATTCGCTCGGAGATAGCCTGCGCAACACCATGGAGGAGCTCCAGGAGGAGCAAGGCAGGCTGAGAGGGATACTCGCTTCGGTTGCGGAGGGGATTATCGCGGTGGACGCCGAGGGGCGGATCAGCTTGATCAATCCTCAGGCGGCCTCGCTCCTGAACGTGGACCAGCAACCAAGTCCGGGGTCGAAGCTAAGCGACCTGAGGCTGCCGGAGACAGTAGCCGAGCAGTTCACCGCGTGCCTTCGCACGAAGGAACTCTGCGCGGTGGAGTTCAGGCTGGAGCGGCCTGAGCGCAATCTGGTGGTGCAAATGGCGCCTGTGCGGGCGGGGGGAAGCGAGGATTGGGGGGCGGTGGCGGTGCTGCGGGACGTGACGGAGTCGCGCCGTCTGGAGCAGATGCGACGGCGGTTCATCAGCGATGCTTCGCACGAAATTCGTACTCCCCTGACGGCCATCGGAGGCTTCGCGGCAGCGATCGCAGACGGCACTGCTTCCACGCCTGAAGAGCGCACGCGCTCGGCCTCGGTGATCGTAAGGGAAGTCGAGAGGCTCACTCGCCTGGTGAGCGGTCTGCTGGACTTGTCCCGCATTGAGTCCGGCGCGGTGACGCTGACGATGGAAGACGTCGACCTGAATGATTTGATCCAGGCGGCCGTCGAGAGTTTCGAGACCCAGACGCAGGAGAAGAGTTTGACAGTTGAGCTCGACTTGCCGGGTGACTTGCCGAGTGTGAGAGGCGACGCCGACCGACTCTACCAAGTTATCGTGAATCTCCTTTCGAACGCGCTTCGGTTCAATCGCGATCAGGGAAACATCGTCGTTGTGAGTCGTGAAACTGAGGGCCAAGTTCGGATAGAAGTCCGAGACACGGGGGCCGGCATTCCCGAGCATGAGCTTCCTCAGATTTGGGAGCGGTTTCATCGGGTGGACTCTTCTCGCGCCCGCGAGGAGGGAGGAACCGGGCTGGGATTGGCGATCGTACGGTCCATAGTGGAAGCCCATGGTGGAACAGTGTCGGCCGAAAGTGTACCCGGTAAGGGATCAACTCTTAGCTTCACCCTGCCACTTGCATGACCAGAGTCAGTCCACCACGAACTAGTGGCCGAAGTCGCCGCCCGCGGTCACCCTCGTGGGTAGAGGTGGACTGTGCCGCGCTTCGACACAATGTCGGTGCGCTTCGAGGGCTGCTGGGCAGTAAGTGCGGCGTCTGGGCTGTGGTGAAGGCGAACGCCTACGGGCACGGACTGGTGCCGACCGCTCGCGCCGTGCTGCAGGGGGGAGCGACCGGCCTGGCGGTGGCTTCGGTTAGCGAAGCTGCGAGGCTGCGACGAGCCGGCATCGAGGACCCGATACTGGTGCTGTCGGCGGGCGATGTCCGCCAGGCGCGAGCGGTCGTCAGGCTGCGGCTGCGCCAGACCGCGTGTCGAGCGGACGCACTTCGAGCTTTGTCCCAGGCGGCGGAGCGGCTGGGTAAATACGCCCGCGTGCACTTGAAGATCGACACGGGAATGGGACGTTTGGGGGTCAGCCCGGAAGAGGCCGCAACCTTTGCGGGGCTCGCACTGAGCCTGCCCGGCGTGCGTCTCGACGGAGTCTTCTCGCACTTGGCGACGGCCGAGAGCAGTGACCCGGCTTATGCGCGTTTGCAGTTCGGCCACTTCAGGCGTGCGCTGGACGACATGTCTGCGGCAGGAATCGACCCCGGCAGAAGGCACTTGGCGAATAGCGCGGCGGCCCTGCGTTTTCCGGAGATGCGCCTCGACGCAGTGAGGACGGGCCTGCTGATCTATGGCCTCTTGCCCGACGCGCCGGACCTGCAGCGAGTGGACGTGCGGCCGGCCTTGACGTGGAAGACCCGGGTGGCCTTCGCGCATAGGCTGCCACCGGGAAGTCCGGTTTCGTACGGCGGCACGTTCGTCACGAAGGGGGAGTGTCTGACGGGGGTGCTGCCTGTGGGCTACGCGGATGGCTATCCTCGACAGGTCTCCAACCGCGGCCACGTCTTGGTGCGAGGAAAGCCGTGTCCGGTTATCGGGGTGGTGTGCATGGATCACGTGATGGTCGATCTGGGGCCGGCCGGCAACGCTCAGGTGGGTGATGAGGTGGTTCTGATCGGCCAACAGGGAAACGCTGAGATCACGGCGAACCACGTGGCTCAATGGGCCGACACGGTCGTGCACGAGGTATCGACGATGATCGGCCCTCGCGTGTCGCGTTTGTATGTCGATGAGGCAGAGCCAGTGGGCCTCGAACCCGGCCCGGAGAGGTGAAACCGGCATGTCCCGTACCGTGGCGCTTGGCCTGGTGCTCGCTCTGAGCTTCGTTCTGGCCCTGCCGGGTTTGGCTCAGGTACCGGGCGCCGAGGCCCTGGTAGAGCCGGAGGAAGCGGGACTGGATCGCCCCGCGTTTGCAGGACACAACGTGTCCGGGGACTCCGTCGTTGAGCTAGCCGACTTCATCTCCTCCTATTTGGCAGAGACGGGGACGATGCCGGACTGGGCCCAGGTTCGAACGACGGAGGGCAACCTGCGCAGTGTCTCCGCCTCGCAGGTATTCACGCTGCTGGTTCGAACGACCTACCTCTGGCGGGCGCTTGGCGATCTCCCCGAGAGGATTCCCATTGCCCCGGAATCAGTGTCCGGCCCGGTGATCGAGCTGCAAGATGTGCCGGAGGAGTATGTTGATCTGGAGACGGGGCGGGAGATACTGACGGAGTCGTTCCTCGAACAGTGTGAGGCGACCGTACATTGGATAGACCGGCTGCAGGTGATCCCGACTGCGGTTTGGGTGGACGGGGAGCGCCTGTCGGCGATGCAGTATCTGGCGGGGCTGGCGATCTGTATCCAACATGCCTACTATGAAGGCTACCTGTACGAGTTCATCGTGCTGCCGCGTTACGCCCCGCCGGAGTCATGGTTGGGGAACGTGTCGGCGGGGATCGCGTCTTCCTCTCTGGTGGAAGTCTGGGAGGCGGAAGAGGAGGCGGAGTCCGAGGTGGCGTCGGCCGCGGATGCGGTGCCGCCGTGGACGATGGCTCTCGCCGCGCCAGCCGTGGTGGCGACACATTCCAGGCCTGAGATTGCCCTTTTCCCGGAGCCGGGGAGCGAGTTGAGCGGGCTGGTGGATATGGCCGTCAGCTACTCGGGGCCGGCGGCGAGCTTTGTGACGCTGTCGGTCGATGGCCGGACTCGGTTCATAACGAACTTCCCACCGTATGGGTTCCGATGGGACACGACGGCCGTGCCGCCCGGCACGCATACGATGCGAGTGCGGGTTTACGGGAGCGAGAACAGGTTGCTGGTCGACCAGATCAGCGCCTTCACGGTTAGCGCTCCGGGGGCGGACCAGCCCAGCGACGAGCCCGCGAACGATCTCTAGCGTAGGATGGAGGGTCTGCGGCTCCGGCCGGCCCGGCTCGATGGCGGGGAACGGCGGGGCCTGGCAGCGCGACCATGATTCGCCCAGATGTTGTCATCGTTAACTGGCTGCTCGCGCTCCCCTTCTTCGCGGCCTTCTGCTCCGAGCTATTCCCGGGTATCGCCGCGCGCATTCATTCCAAGGCGGAGGTGGAGGCGTTGGCGCCCGGGCCCTTTCTGCTGGGAGCCTTGGCCTCCGTCATGGGTGTGGTGCTTGCGCTCAGCCTGATGCCGGCGCTGGGTCCCGGCGGTGTGAACATCAACTACTGGTGGACGGCCGATTTCTATCACCTGCGGTTTGCGGCAGATGGTCTGGCCGCGTTCGTGATCCTGGCGATCTTCGGGCTTGGGCTTCTGATACACCTGCACATGGCGGGGCTTCCGAAGCCGAGTCAGCCGCATCACCGCGCGGCTCTGCTGTTGGCGGCACAGGGATGTGCGGTCGGAGCGGTGCTGAGCGCAGATGTGGTCGCCCTGGTCTTTTTGCTGGAGCTGATGCTGGTGTGCCTCTGGGCGTTGGCTGCGATGGACGCGCCGAAGGGCGCTTTCCGGATGCTCGCGACGGCGCATGTCGGCGGCCTGCTGGTGCTCGGCGGGATGCTCGTCGCCTGGCAGGAAGCAGGAGACACCTCGCTGGCGGCACTCCCGCTGCTGCTGGTTTCTGCGGACCCGGGCACGACGGGGATCATCGCTTTCGGGGTTCTGCTCGGCCTGCTGCCGCTCATTTCGGGGGTGCCCGGACACGGCTGGGGCCCCTTGCTCGCCAAGGACGGGCCGGCGGTGGCGCTGGCTCCGACTTCGTTGCTCTTGCTTGTGGGCGGATATGGATTGCTGCGGTTGCTGCCCGGCACTCTGATCCTTCCTGCCGTCCCGGCACTTGGCGGAACGGCCGTGGTTATCGGCCTGTGCGCGCTGGGAGGGGGGGCGCTGCGCCTTTGGCTCGCTCGAAGTCTGCGGCAGGTGGCGGCCTGGCTGACGGTGGCGCAAGCCGGGCATTTGCTGATAGCGTTGGGAGTCGCGGCCGGCATCAACCAATCGCCGGCCTGTGTTCGAGCGGCGTCACTTCATGTCTTGCTGACTCCCCTGGCGTTGATTGCCGTGTGGTCCGCCGCCAGCGGTATGGTGACGCGTGTGGGAACGGACGCCATTGCCGGCCTAGGGGGCCTGTTCAGACAGATGCCGTTGGTGGGCGTCGCGCTGCTTGCGGGAGGGATGTCGATCGCTGGGGTTCCACCCCTGGGAGGGTTCCGGGTGCAACAGCAGTTGCTCTCGGGATTGGTGGCGGAGGGGAGATTCGTGTTGACTGCACTGCTGGTGATTGTGGACGTCATCATCGCTCTGGCGGTGGTGGGAGTCTTCCGACGGGCCTTCCTGGGCGGGATATCTCCTCCGACGGTGGCTCGCCCTTCGCCGTGGCTGTCGGTGCAGCTCGTGCTGGTCATCGCCGCACTGCTGGCCTGCGGAATCTGGGGAGCTTCGCTGGTGCAGTGGAGCGAGGGCGTACAGAATACCATCCTTTCGATCTCGCCATGAGCGCATGACCATGGGAATAGCGACAACACCAGCTCCCATCGCAACCTTGGTTCTCGCGAGCACGGCCCTGCTCGTGGTGGCCACGGTGTTGGCCGTGCGAGCGCGGGCCGCGTCTCAGAGCTTCAGCTGGATCGTCGTGGCAGGGGCGGCCTATGCGGTGCTGGGAATGGCCGCCGCGCTGCACGTCAGGGAAAGCGATGGGGTGCGCGCGAGTGTGCTGCAACTCCTGGC
>CAZWRO010000011.1:22813-25139 GCA_964635365.1 uncultured bacterium
GTTAGGGGCATGGGATCTCCGGAGGGCGTCGAGATGCGCGGGCTACGGGCCGCCGCGGCACTGGCTGGAATCGCCGCCATAGTGCTGTTGGGCCTCTACCCACAACTGGGATTCGCGATTGCGAAGGTGGTTGCATCTTTGGCTGCCCAGGGGTAGGCCGTCTAGGCCTCTCAAACATAGAACACCATCGGAGAGTGATCGGCTATATTGGGTGAACCCGTGGGCTGGCCCTGGTTGCTTCCGTAGCCCTGGCCGCCTCCGGCGTCTTGCCTCCTGCCACCTCTTTGGCCGTTCCGTAGGAGCGGCATTCCTGCCGCGACCCCTTCGCCTCCATCCGCGTTCATCGGCGGATTACCCGGCCGTTCGCCGTCCCTGGTAGGGCAGGCTCCCATACCCGCCGGCCGTTTCTCCTCCCCAACCGAAACTTATCGCCCTCGCGCCGCGTCTAATCAACAGACCTCTCACCGAGCTATCTCCCTCCCCCATGGTGCGGCCCGGCCGCCGACAAACCAACCGTGAGGCGCTGACATGAATCTGCGATGGACACTACTTGCCTCGACGCTCCTGCTCTTCCTCACCGCGGGCGCGGCCCACGCGGACCGCACCGAACTCATCAGCCTCAGCACGGAGGGAGACCAGGGGATCGGCACATCCTCTACGCCGAGGGTCAACGACGGGGGACGGTTTGTCGCGTTTATGTCCCGGGCCGAGAACTTGGTGCCGGACGACACCAACGGGCTTTACGACGTCTTCGTGCGGGATCGGGAGGCGGAGACCACGGAGCGCGTCAGTGTCAGCAGCGCGGGCGAGCAGGCCAGCGGTGTGGGTCCGTCAATCAGCGCCGACGGGCGGTTCGTGGCTTTCCTCTCCTCCGCCTCCAACTTGGTGCCGGGCGATACCAACGGGCTTTACGACTTCTTCGTCCACGACCGACAAACAGGGACCACCGAGCGCGTCAGCGTCAGCAGCACTGGCACACAAGGCAACGGCAGCGCCAGGGGGTATGGCCCCATCAGTGCCGACGGTCGCTTTGTAGCCTTCGAATCAGAGGCCTCCAATCTGGTGGCTGACGACACCAACGAGGACTCGGACATCTTCGTCCACGACCGCCAAACGGGGGTCACGGAGCGGGTGAGCATCAGCAGCTCCGGAGAGGAGGCAAACTACGGCTGTGCTCAGCCCGCGATCAGCGGGGATGGGCGGTTCGTCGCCTTTGGATCTGGGGCCACCAACTTGATTGCCGGAGATACTAACGAGGCCTATGACATCTTCCTCCGCGACGGGCTGCTGGGCACGACCGAATTGGTGAGCCTGACCAACGAGGGCGAGCAGTTCGCGCTTTCAAGCTGGCGCACCGACATCAGTGCCGACGGGCGGTTCGTGTTCTTCTTCCTGACAGGCTCTATGACTGAGAGTGACGAGCAGCTCTTCGTGCGCGACCGGCAAGAGGGCACCACGGAATGTGTCAGCGTGAACAGCGCGGGGGATTATGCGGACGCGGGAGCGGAGGAGAGCTTCTCCGCCAGCGCAGACGGCCGCTTTATCGCGTTTTGCTCAATCGCGACGAACTTGGACCCCAGGTCACCCGAAAGAACCAGCGACATCTTCCTGCGTGACCGCTTGGAGCAAACCACCGAGCTGATCAGCCTCAACAACGAGGGAGAGAAGCAGGACGGTTTTGCCATTAACACCTGCATCAGCCCGGACGGCCGTTTCGCAGCCTTTTCCTGCCAGGCCTCCAACATCATACCTGACCACCAGAATGTGGGCTTCGACGGTAGTTACAGCGTCGTGCTGCGCGACCTGAAAGGCTTCGCCGACGTCTCCCCCCTGCACTGGGCCGCCGTCGAGATCGAGGCCTGCCTCAACGCGGGCATCGTGTCCGGCTACCCGAACGGCACCTACGGGCCGGGGGTGCCGGTCACGCGCGATCAGATGGCAATCTTCATCTCCCGCTCCATCTGCACCCCCACCGGCGAGGCCGGGATGGTCGATTACATCCCACCCGCGACCCCGACCTTCCCGGATGTCTCCACCGACCACTGGGCCTACAAGTACATCGAGTACGCCGCGGAGCACAACATCGTCGGCGGCTATGACGGCGGATACTACCGGCCCGACTGGCTCGTGAACCGCGCCCAGATGGCCGTCTTCATCGCCCGCGCGATGGTGACCCCCAGCGGCGATGTCGCCGTGCTGCCCGGCCCTCCGTCTCCCACCTTCCCCGACGTCACCTCCACCAACGCCTGGTCCTGGTGCTACGACCACGTTGAGTACATCGCCGAGAGGGGCATCACCCAGGGCTACTTCGACGGCTACTACCACC
>CAZWRO010000012.1:0-7622 GCA_964635365.1 uncultured bacterium
GCGGCCATCGCCAGCGGGCTCGTGTTCTCGGTGAGCCACCTGAACCCCACCGCGATGATTCCCTACCTGCTCTTGGGTATTCTCTTCGCGTATCTGTACGAGCGGAGCGGATCGCTACTGGCACCCGCCGTCGCCCACGGCGCATTCAACGCCTACACGCTTGTGGTCGTGCTGGCGATCTTTGGCTGAGGACGCAGTTGTGACCCCCAAAGAGGAACCGGTGTCGATCCGGGTTCGGCCTCGTTCCTCGCGATCCGGACTCGGGCTCGACGCGGAGGGACGAATCGTCGTTCACGTGCACGCGCCGGCGACGGAGGGCGCGGCCAATCGCGAGTGCATCGCTGCCCTTGCGAAGGCCCTGAAGGTGCCGAAGTCGGCGGTGCAGATAGTGCGCGGCCAAAAGAGCCGTTCCAAGCAAGTGACGGTGGAAGGTCTGGCGGCCGAGCAAGTCGGCGCATTGCTCCAACGCGCGGCCGCGGGCAAGTAATGGATGATATGAATGACAACCAGGATAGGCCCTTCCTCTCTGTCGTGATTCCTGCGTATAATGAGGAAGCGCGTCTCGTCCCCACTTTGGAGCGTATCAAGCAGTACCTTGGGGAGCAGAGCTATTCCTCCGAGATCATCGTCGTCGACAATGCCAGCGTGGACCGAACGGCGGAGGTGGCAAGGGAGGCTGGAGTCGAGGCGATCGCAGAACCGCGCCGGGGCAAAGGCGCGGCGGTGAGAACCGGCCTGCTGGCGGCCCGCGGCGAGTACGTTCTTTTCTCGGACGCCGACCTCTCTACTCCGATCGAGGAAGTAGAGAAGCTGATGGCAGAGCTTCGGGCCGGTTCCGATGTCGCCATCGCCTCCCGGGGCCTGCCGGAGTCGAACCTGGTGAAACGGCAGCCCTGGTACCGCGAGTTGGTCGGACGTGTGGGAAACTTGCTGGTCCGGATAATGGCGGTCCGCGGAATTGCAGACACTCAGTGCGGCTTCAAGCTCTTCCCGAGGGAGATCTCGCAGCGGGTCTTCCCCGCGCAGCGCCTGACCGGAGCGGCCTTCGACGTCGAAGTGCTCTTCATCGTGCAGCATGCGGGCTGGAAGATTGCCGAAGTGCCGGTGACGTGGATCGACTCGCCGGAGACGCGGTTCAGTCGGGTAAGAGACTCGCTGGATGCTTTCAAGGATCTCTTCCGGATCCGGGTTAACTGGCTGCTAGGACGGTATCGCGTATGAAAGTGATGATCACAGGAGCAAAGGGAATGCTGGGGAGTGATCTCTGCCAGGTACTGGCGCGAGATCACGATCTCATCTCCGTCGATGTGGACGACTTCGACGTCACCGACGCGCCCGCGGTGAGCGAGTTCGTCGCGCGCCACCGGCCCGAGATGGTCATCCACTGCGCCGCCTGGACCGACGTCGATGGGTGCGAGCGCGACCCCGAGCGCGCCTTCCACCAGAACGCCACAGGCACTTGGCACGTCGCCTTCGCCTCCGCTGACGTAGGCGCGGCAATGGTCTACCTGAGCACTGATTTCGTCTTCGACGGAACGAAGGGGGAGGCCTACACCGAGTTCGACCGCCCCAATCCCATCAACGTCTACGGGGCCTCCAAGCTGGCCGGAGAGCACCTGGTCCGGACTCTAGTTGCCCATCACTATATCGTCCGCACGGCCTGGCTCTTCGGCAAGCGTGGCCGCAACTTCGTGCGCAGCATTCTGAGCAAGGCCGCCGACCAGCAGGAGCTTCTCGTCGTCGCCGACCAGCTCGGGTCTCCCACCTACACGGGCGACCTGGCCGCCGCCATCGCCGAGCTCGTCGTCGGCGGCCGTCTCGTGCCCGGCACCTACCACCTCGTGAACTCAGGCCTCTGCTCCTGGGCCGAGCTGGCCGCGGAAGCCCTCCGGCTGGCCGGGAAAGCCACACGCGTGAAACCCATGCCGGGCTCGGAGTGGCCCAGCCCCGCCCGCCGTCCGGCCTGCTCCGCGCTTCGCTCCGCGTGGCTGGAACTCCGGAGCTTGCCCGCCCTTCGCAAGTGGGAGGAAGCGCTAGCTGACTATCTCGATGAGGATGCTTCCTAATGCCTAAACCCAACGACTATCGACACACACTCAACCTGCCGCAAACCGACTTCCCGATGCGCGCCAAGCTGGGGGAGCTGGAGCCGCGCATCCAGGGCTTCTGGAACGAGATCAAGCTCTACGAAACCGTGCAGCGCCACGCTCGCGGACGGCCCCAGTACATCCTACACGACGGCCCGCCCTTCTCCAACGGAGACATCCACGTCGGCCAAGCGCTCAATAAGATTCTGAAGGATGTAGTCGTCAAGTACAAGACGATGCGGGGCTTCGACTGCCCGTACGTTCCCGGCTGGGACAACCATGGCTTGCCCACCGAGATCGCGGCCATTCGCAGCTTCGAGCTCGACCGCCACGCCATCGCGCCCATGGAGCTGCGGGCCCGCTCGGCCGAGACGGCACGGCGCTACGTCGAAGTTCAGAGAGACCAGTTCCAGCGCCTCGGCGTGCGGGGAGACTGGGAGCACCCTTACCTGACGATGGATCGGGACTACGAGGCGGCCGTGCTGGAAGCCTTTCGGGAGTTCGTCGGGAAGAAATGCGTCTACCGTGGACTGAAACCGGTCCACTGGTGCCCGGAGTGCGAAACCGCGCTCGCCGACGCCGAGCTGGAGTACAAGGGGGCGGCCTCGCTGTCGGTTTACGTGCGCTTCCCCCTGGTCTCCCTGCCGGACGGCGCCCTCCCGGAGGCCCCGGCGGTGGGACCGCTGTCCTTCGTGGTATGGACGACGACTCCTTGGACGCTGCCCGCAGACGTCGCCGTCGCCGTGCATCCAGAGCTGGAGTACGTGCTGGTCCGCACGCCTGAGGAGCACTTTGTGCTGGCGCGCGGGCTCCTGGAACAGACCATGGAGGCGATCGGCCTCGCCGAATACGAGGTGGTGGCTGCAGTTAACGGAGCCGCGCTTGAAGGCGGCCGGCTGAAGCACCCCTTCGCCGACCGAGAAGTGCCCGTGGTGCTGGCCGACTACGTGACCCTCGAGCAGGGCACGGGATGTGTCCACACCGCGCCCGGGCATGGGCGCGAGGACTTCGAGACCGGGCAGAAATACGGGCTTCCGACCCTTCAACCGTTGGACGCGCGCGGGGTCTTCACCGACGAAGGCGGCCAGTTCGCCGGACTCAAGCACAGCGAGGCCGACCCCAAGATCGTGGAAGAGCTGGATCGTCGCGGGACCTTGGTGAAGGCCGCTCAATACCACCACCAGTACCCCCACTGCTGGCGGTGCGACTCGCCCGTGATCTTCCGCGCCACGAAGCAATGGTTTGTGGATCTGAAACCCTTCACGGAGCAGGCGCTCGCCGAAGTGGACAAGGTGAAATGGGTGCCGCCGTGGGGCCGGCAGCGAATACGAGGGATGGTGGAAGAGCGACCGGACTGGTGCATCTCCCGCCAGCGCGCCTGGGGGATACCGATCCCAACCCTCTACTGCGAGGACTGCGGGCACGAGCTGCTCACCGAAGAGGTCATCACGCGCGCCATCGACTTGGTCCGCGCACAGGGCGCCGATGCCTGGTTCACCGCCTCCATGGAAGAGCTCGTCGCCGAAAGTACCTCCTGTCGACAGTGCGGCGGGGTGCGTTTCCGTCGCGGGCAGGACATCTTCGACGTGTGGTTCGAGTCGGGATCGAGCCACGCGGCGGTGCTGAAGACGCGCCCCGAGCTGCGCTGGCCCGCCGACCTCTACCTGGAGGGGCACGATCAATACCGCGGCTGGTTCCAGCTTTCTCTGTGGAACGGGCTCATCGCCCAGGGGAGATGCCCCTACGACACCGTCCTGACCACCGGGTTCGTGCTCGACGCGAACGGCCACAAGATGTCCAAGAGCCTGGGCAACGTCATCGACCCCCAAGAGGTCGTGCAACAGCACGGGGCCGAGATCCTGCGCCTCTGGGTCTCCTACGTGGACTTCAAAGAGGATATGCCCACCGGCGAGGACATCTTCCACCAGGTGGTGGACGGCTACCGCCGGCTGCGCAACACCCTGCGCTTCATGTTGGGCAACCTCCACGACTTCGATCCCAAGCAAGACGCGCTCGACCCTCGCGACATGCTGGAGGTGGACCGCTGGATACTCGATCGGCTGTCACGGCTGCTGGAGCGTATCACAGACGCCTACGACGCATTTGAGTTCCACCAAGTCTATTATCGCGTGCATGAATTCTGCGCCGTGGACCTCAGCCAGATCTATCTTGACCTACGCAAGGACACGCTCTATACTTACCCCTCGGCCAGCCCCGAAAGGAGGTCGGCACAGACGGCGCTGTGGGTGCTGGCCGCCGCCATCGCAAAGGTGCTGACCCCCATCTTGAGCCATACGTCCGAGGATGTATGGCAGCATCTTCCGGACTGGGAGGGCAAGGAACAGACGATTCAGATCAGCGACTGGCCGGACCCCGCCCAGTGGCGGGACGACCAGCTCTCGGAGCGGTGGGAGAAGAACATCGCTCCCTACTTCCAGCAGGTCGATCTGGCCGTCGAGGGCCTTAGGCAGCGGGGTGTCGTGCGGCAGCCGCTGGAGGCCGAGCTGACCCTCTACTGCTCGGAGGAGTACTGGAACACGCTCGTCGGAGCGTTGGGAGCCGACGACTTGGCGGCCGCCAACGGGGTCTCCAGCGTCGAATACGGCGGCCCGGTCGGGAAGGCCCCAGACGATGCGTTTGCCGGAGATGCAGCCGTCGAGATGAAGATCTCCGGTCGTCTCTCGCAGGCGCCGAAGTGCTCCCGCTGCTGGCGCCATCAGAGTTCTGTGGGGGAGCACGGCGACCACCCTGGTCTGTGCGCCCGTTGTGTGGAATATGTGACTCTGTAGATAGCGCCTGAGGTTTCAATAACTGTTTTCAGGTGTAATAAGTAAGCGTCGATAATCCATGCGACTACGTGTATCGGCACAGGAAAGGACGGGGCGGACGATGGCCGCCAGAACTGCGGTTAAGAGTAGAACCAAGAAAACAGAAAAGGCGAAGGTCCGACCTCGGACTTCGCCTCAGCGGGCGCGCCGCACGGGCACGAAGTCCTCTAAGGACGTAGCCAAGTTCCGCGAGCTGCTCCTGACCGAGCGCAGTCGTCTCGAAGCGGAGTTGCGCGAGATTGGGAGCCGCACGGCCCGAGTCAACGAATCGGAGCGGGCCAGTGAGCTCTCTGGATATGATGACCACCCGGCGGACATCGCCTCCGAGACGTTCGAACGGGAGAAGGATCTTGCCATTGGCGAGAGCGTGGAGACTCTGCTGAATCAAGTCATCACCGCTATTGAGAAGCTAGACCGCGGCACCTACGGCATTTGCGATGCCTGCGGCAAGCCCATAAAGAAAGCACGACTTGAGGCGCTTCCATTCGCAACTCTCTGCCTAGACTGCCAGGACCGGATGGAGCGATAACTATGAGGGCGTCCGTCGGCAACGGACGCCCTCTCGCCTTACTACTACTCCTCGCAGCCGCTACCCTAGCCCTCGACCAGTTTACGAAGGCCGCCGCCGTCTCCCACCTGACCCCCGGCGCCTCCCAACCTTTGCTTGGCAGCTGGGTCCGCCTGACACTCACCCATAACGTGCGGTCCGCCTTCGGCCTCATCTCCTCCGGCCCCCTGCTCTTGGCGGTCGGTATAGCAGTCTGTCTGGCCCTCCTGGCCTACGTCATCCTCGGCCCCGGCCTCCGCACCCACCCCGGCCACGCGTTGCCCCTGGGGCTGATCCTCGGCGGCTCGCTCGGGAACCTGCTGGACCGCATCAGAACCGAGGGCGTCATCGATTTCGTCGATTTGCGCGTATGGCCCGTGTTCAACCTCGCAGATGTGGCAATTACTGCTGGGTTCCTCTTACTGGCCCTCCAGATTCTCAGACGGAGTTGAACTCGAACTATCGCCATGTTCCCGACGCTTCTGCACATCGGACCAATAGAGATTCACAGCTACGGTACCCTCCTGATGCTTGGGTTCGTCGCCGGCGTTCTGCTTGCCAGGCGGGAGGCGCGGCGCCTGGGCCTCTCTCCCGAGCTTCCCCTCGACCTCGCCATCTGGCTGCTGATAGCCGGTGTCGTCGGCGCACGAGGCCTCTTCGTCGCTCTCAACTGGATCGACTTCGCCCCGCGGCCGTTTGAGGTCTTCTACATATGGAACCAGGGCGGCCTATCCTTCCACGGCGGCCTCCTGGGGGGCCTGCTGGCGGGCGCTCTCTTTGCGCGACGTCGGCAGGTCTCGCTCGCGACCCTGGCCGATATGAACGCCGCTCCGCTCGCCCTGGGCTACGGCATCGCCCGCTTCGGCTGCCTCCTGAACGGATGCTGCTACGGCTGCCCAACCTCGCTGCCCTGGGGCGTGCGCTTCCCGCTCTACCCGGACTCCGCCATCACCACCGACCCGAGCCATCCGACCCAGGTCTATGCCGCCCTCGCCAGCTTCGCAATCCTCGCCGTGCTCCTGTGGGCTCGCCCGCGCCTTCCCGTCCGCGGCCAGCTTTTTCTGCTCTATCTTGCCCTCTATTCGGTCGCGCGGTCCGCCATCGAAGTGCTGCGAAAAGGCTACACCGCGCGGGTGCTGTTCGACGGAATAACTCAGGCCCAGACCGCCAGCGCGCTTATCTTCATCGCTGCCGTCATCGGATTTGTCTGGTTGGGCCGGGCCGGCAGGAACCAGCCCCCTACGAGAGAAAACGGCCCGACGCAGTGACCGCACCCACAAGAACCATGACCGTCGAGGAGCAGGAAGCTGGTATGCGGCTCGACGTCTTCCTCGCCCAGCGCCCACTCGACCTGACCCGCTCTCAAGCCGAGCGCCTCGCGAAGTCGGGCCGCGTCCTGGTGGAGGGCTCCCCCGCATCCCCCGGACGGCGGTTGTCAGCGGGGGAGCGGGTGGAGGCCACCCTCCCGGCCCCGAGCGATACCTTTCCAGCCCCCGAGGAGACACCTCTCGAAATCCTGTTCGAGGACGAGCACCTGGCCGTCGTCAACAAGCCCCAGGGCATGGTCACTCATCCCGGTGCGGGCCGCACCACGGGAACCCTGGTGAACGCCCTGCTCGGCCGCGTCGGCACCCTCGCCCCCGGAGCCGGTCCCGAGCGACCCGGCGTCGTGCACCGGCTCGACCGGGACACCTCGGGCCTGCTGGTCGTCGCCAAGAACGAATCCTCCTACCGCGAGCTCTCCCGGCAAGTGCGAGCGAGAGAGCTGGAACGTCGCTATCTTGCCCTGGCCTGGGGGAGCATTCCCGAGGACCGGATACTCATCGATCTTCCCATCGGCCGCCAGTTGCGGGACCGCCATCGGATGGCCGCGGTTCCCCGTCCCGCCCCCGGCCGACGAGTTCGCTCCGCCGTCACCGACATTCGCGTGCTGGCTCGCTTCGGCTCCATCACCCTCGTGGAGGCGCGCCTACCCACCGGACGCACTCATCAGATACGTGTTCATCTGGCCCACCAAGGCTATCCCGTCGTCGGAGATCGGGTCTACGGTCTCCGCCGGGCCAAGCAGGAGAAAGCGGCCTCCGACGCCGAAACCCTGGCCCTGGTGAAGAAGCTGCCGGGACAGGCCCTGCATGCCCAGTTCCTGCGCTTCCGCCATCC
>CAZWRO010000012.1:7722-24919 GCA_964635365.1 uncultured bacterium
ACAGGCGCGGAGCCCGCGGCAGGCGAACGCATCTTGGGAGCGAGGAGGCTATCCGTGTACCCTGGCGATTTGCATTACAGTGAGGGCCATCAGTGGGCCCGCGTCGAGGACGGTATTGCTACCATCGGCATCACCCACTACGCACAGGAGCAACTGGGCGATGTCGTCTACGTCGAGTTGCCGCGTCTGGAGGAGGATGCCAGTCGGGGGGAACCCATAGGCAGTGTCGAGTCAGTCAAGGCGGTGGCCGATGTCAACTCTCCGGTAAGCGGCCGCGTGATCGAAGTCAACACGGCCCTGGACGACGCGCCCGAGCAGATCAACCAGGACCCCTACGGCGGCGGCTGGCTGGCCAAGATCGATCTCTCAAACCCGGCCGAGATCCGCTCCCTCATGGGCGCCGCGCAGTATCTGAACCTGATCCAACAGCTCACCGAGCAGAAGGACGAGTAGCCCGCCGGCCAAGGAATACGCGCGAGGCCCGGCGGCCTCGCGCGTCGTCGCCACCGGCTGTCGCCCCAGCCTCCAGTATTAACGTCTCAGGCAACGCCTCGCCATGCACTCACGCCCCCCGGCCCCCCCCCCGGGGCGGGCCGGGTTTCCGTTGGAAGCTGTCCGACACTATTGCCCAGACAGAACACTCCTTGTGGAGGTCGTGGTCTGATGTCCGACTCTGAGTTCCTGGAGGGCCGAGCCATTGCGCTCGTCGTGACTACTCCCGCCGGGCTGGAAGGAAAGGGCCGTCAGGAGCTGCGCCACCTCATTCCGGACGCCCGCGTCAAGTCACTCTTCCTCAAGGGCAACCTCATGCTGCTCAGCGATCTCCCCGAGCAGGAGGCCCTGAAACTCATCGCCGACGCAGACACCCGCTACCTGGCCCAGGTGGCGGCCGTGCAGCGCAGTGCTGCACTGAAGCCCGACCCTGGGCACTTCTCCGACGTCGTCGCCGCCGCGACCGACCTCGGACGCCTCCGTTCGGGACAGACCTTCGTGGTCCGGTGTCGCCGCCGCGGCATGCACCAGTGGAGCGGTGGCGAGCTCGAGCGCGCCGTTGCCGCGGAGCTCGAACGCGCCACCGGGGCCGTGGGCGACTACGAGGCCGCCACCGATTGGCACGTCACCGTCCAGGTCTACCAGGACATCGCCTACGTTGGCGTCAACCGGCCGGCCGATTTGATCCAGAAGACTCCCCGGCAACAGCGAAAATACGCCCCCGGCCAGCGCCCGCTCAACCGGGCCCAATGGAAGATCAGAGAGGCCATCAGCGCCTTCCGCATCGAGCTGCCGGACGAGGCCTGCGTCCTCGACCTTGGCTCTGCTCCGGGCGGGTGGGCGGCGGTGCTCGCCGAGTCCGCCGCGCGAGTGGTCGCGGTGGATCCCGCCGACCTCGACCCCTCCGTGACCGCGCTTCCCAATGTCGAGCATCTGCGATGTCGCGCCGAGGCCCTGTTGGACCGCACTGACCTGGTCGGGAAGTTCGACCTGCTCACCTGCGATATGAACCTCGACCCAGCCGAATCGGCCGGCATCCTCTGCCGGTTGGCCGGTCTGCTGCGACCCGGAGCCCAGGCCGTGATGACTGTCAAGTACGTCACCCGGCAGCGCCGCCGCCACGAGCGCGAGGCGCGCGAAATCCTGTCCGGCGAGTACCAGGATATCCGCTTCCGTCACCTGCCCCACAACGCGCTGGAGACCACCATCGCCATGCGCCGAAAAGGGGCGGACATTTCGACGACGAACTAGTGTGCCGTCTCACGAATAACTACATAAAAGCTGAGATGTAGGATAAGACGGCACGAGCCTACAGCAGGCTGGTGACGACTAGTCCGCGAATGTTTCCCTGTAAGACATTATGAAGTTATCGCGGAGACGCAGCACTAAACCAGAGATTCAACGGGCCGACTTCGCGCCGCGAATCTTGACCGTGGAGGAAACAATAATGAGCAAGCCCGTGCGCGTAGGTGTCATTGGGGCCGGTTCCATCGGGAATGTCCACCTGCGGGTCTTCACGTCCCGCAAGCAAGCTGAGGTGACTGCAGTCTGCGACGTACACGCGGGCCGAGCGCGGAAGGCCGGTGTCGACTTCGACGTCCCGCACGTGTTCACCGACTACCGCAAGTTGCTCGCCGCCGACATAGTTGACGCCATCTCGGTATGCACCCCCAACAACACCCACATGCCCATCACCCTGGCCGGCTTTCGGGCGGGCAAGCACGTGCTCTGCGAGAAGCCGCTGGCCATGAGCGGCGCCCAGGCGCGACGCATGGTGGCGGCCGGCAAACGATCCCGACGCCTCCTCATGTCGGCCCAGTCGGCCCGCTACCGGGGGGAGGCCCAGTTCCTCAAGCGCATGGTCGACTCCGGTCGGTTTGGCGACATCTACTACGCCAAGGCCATGTGGCTCCGCCGGGCCGGCATACCGAAAGGATGGTTCCGGGTCAAGGAGCAGTCCGGCGGCGGCCCGCTCATCGACCTGGGCGTGCATATGTTCGACCTCATGTGGTGGATGATGGGCTTCCCAGAGCCGGTATCGGCCTTCGGAGCGACCTTCAGCGCATTGGGTCCTCAGGGCCAAGGCCTGGGCGACTGGGGCGTCAACTACCGCCCCGGCAAGTTCGATGTCGAGGACCTGGCCGTCGCCCTAGTCCGATTTGAAGACGGCCGCGCGGCGGCCATCGAGACCTCCTGGGCAGCCCACACCGAAGACACCTACTTCACCCGGTTCTTCGGCACCAAAGGCGGAGCCCAGCTTCAGCCGGAGCTCGTCATGTACGAGGCGGAGGGAAGCGCCAAGCTCAACACCAAACCGCAGGTTCCGGAGAGCGACGGCTACACCGCCGAGGCCGAGCACTTCCTCACCTGCATCCAGCGCGGAGAGCAGCCCATGTCCCCGGGCTCCCAGGCGGCGGTGGTGATGGACGTCCTCGACGCCATCAAGAAGTCGGCCGGCACCGGACGCATGGTGCCTTTAAGCAAACGCTGAAGGCAGCGTGGGGTTTGACTCCGGCCTCGCGCCGCGCTATTATGGGCGAGTCAGGGCACGGCAGGGAGGAACGCGGTGGACCATTTGTGGGCGCCGTGGCGCATGGCTTATGTAAGCGTCGAGCAGCCGGAGGGATGCATCTTCTGCGTCAAACCGGCGGCCGGCGACGACGAAG
The DNA here is from genome assembly GCA_964635365.1 of uncultured bacterium. GTDB lineage: Bacteria > Armatimonadota > Hebobacteria > Hebobacterales > Hebobacteraceae > CAZWRO01. Next base: position 10,881 of record CAZWRO010000012.1, read on the forward strand.
CCAACCAGATTCTCTTCCGCGGGGATCTGGTCTTCATCATGCTCAATACCTTCCCCTACAACGCCGGCCACTTGATGGTTTCGCCATTCAGACACCTTGCCGACCCGCTCGCCATGAGCCCTCAGGAATCAAGCGAGCTCTTGTACGGCATTCGCATCGCCATGGAGGTGCTCACCGCGGTGTCGAAACCCGAAGGCTTCAACATCGGGATGAATCTCGGTCGCACTGCGGGCGCCGGATATGCCGACCATCTGCACGTTCACGTTGTGCCCAGGTGGGAGGGTGACACGAACTTCATGGCCGTCGCCGCCGGCACCCGCGTGGTGCCGGAGGCGCTGGCCGAAACTTATCGCAAGCTAAAGCAGGCCCTGGATCAACGCGACGAGGAAAGACTTAGGCCGTAACGACAAGCCGTCGAGCGGGAGCTGGAGATGATCGCCGAGTTGAGGATGGTCTGGCAGACGCTGAAGGAGAACTTCGGCCTCATCTCCGTACTCGACATAGTCTTGCTCACCGTCACCATCTACTACGTGCTGCGGCTGATGCGCGGCACCCGCGCCGTCCAGCTCATCAAGGGCCTGCTCATCTTGGGCGCCCTCATCGTGCTGACTGGGTCCCTTCGGCTGTACAGCTTCAACTGGGTCCTAAAGCAGGCCCTGCTCCCCGGCGTCATCGCGCTCATCATACTGTTCCAGCCCGAGCTCCGGATGGCCCTGGAGCAAATCGGCCGGGGCCACATCTTCGGTCCGGGCCTCAGCGCCCTCCGCCGCGAGCAGATTACCCGGCTGGCCGACGAGCTGGTCTATACCGCCCGCCAGTTCTCCCGCGAGCGCATGGGCGCGCTGATAGTGATAGAACGCGAGGTGGGGCTGAACGACGTCATACAGACGGGTCGCCGTCTGGAGGCCCTGGTTTCGGCCGACCTCCTGCGCACCATCTTCTACCCCGGCACTCCCCTGCACGACCTGGCCGCGGTGATCAGAGGCGACCGCGTAGTGGCCGCCGGGTGCCTGCTGCCGTTGACAGAGCGGCGCGATGTGCGAGGGCTGCTCGGCACCCGGCATCGGGCCGGGCTCGGATTGAGCGAAACCACCGACGCAGTCGTCATGGTCGTCTCCGAGGAAACCGGCGCGGTGTCGCTCGCAGTCGACGGAAAGCTCTACGGCAATCTCACACCCGACACCCTGAAGCAGCGCCTGCTAAGCGTTCTGGCCCCACCGCAACGTACCTCGCGCCTGAGGCTGGGGAGACGCGAGAATGTTGCATAGAAACCTCCCCCTAAAGGCGGCCGCCCTTCTCCTCGCCATCTTCCTTTGGTTCTGGGTCCTGCTCAACGAGCACAACCCGATTGTCGAGGTGCCGGTCGAAGTCGCGGTGACGGCCGAGGACGTCAAAGCCGGCCTGGCGCTTCGACAGTCGCTGCCCTCCGTTGAAGTGCGCTTGCGCGGGCTCAAGCAGGACACGGACGACATAGGCGGCGAGGTCGAGGCCTTTATCTCCTGCCGCGGCATGGGGCCGGAGCGGCGTTCCCTTCGCGTCCAGGTGCGCGCTCCCGGCAATGTCACGGTAACCAGCATCCGCCCCCCCGAGGTGCTCATCCTCCTCGAGGAAGTCATTGGCGAAACCCGTCCCGTGGAACTCCGACTCGTCGGCGAGGTGCCACCGGGCTACGAGTTGCTCGACGCAGAAGTCTCGCCGGAGGTCGTGCGCGTATCCGGCCCGCGCAGCCAAGTAGAGAGAGCCGGACGAGTCGTGGCCACCATGGATCTGGTTCAAGCCGTTCACCAGGTCCCGGTCTCGCGCCCGATCTACGCCGTCGACAGCTCAGGCACGGTGGTCGGGTCGGTGAACCTCAGCCCGACCCGCGCCAACGTCACCATCACCATGAACTCCCTAGTCGCCTCCCGGACCGTTCCCGTCGTCGTCAGCACGCACGGGGCCCCACTGGCGGGCCTGAGGATCGTTTCTATTCAAGTGGAGCCGGCTATGGTCACGCTCTTCGGCCCGGCCAATCGCATCCAGGAAGTGGCGCAGCTTCAGACAGAGGAACTCGTGCTCAGCGACGCGAGCAGCAGCTTCACGCGGAGCCTGCTACTGCGGGTGCCGGAAGGGCTGAACCTGCTCGGCGACTCCTCCGTGACAGTCACGGTCGCCATCGAGGCCGGGGCGCCTGTGGTCGAGCCCCCTCGCGAGGAAGAACAGCAGGGGCAAACCGACTAGCTGACGCTGACCCCGTTGGGCAGGGGCCGCTCAGGGGCGACCAGAGTGATGCTCTTGTCATCACCCTTGACCCAACCAGCCAGGATCATTCCGTCCGAGCGCACCCCACGGATGGTCGCCGGCTCCAGGTTCGCCACTACCACTACTTTCTTCCCCACCAGGTCTTCCGGCCGATAGGACAACGCAATACCAGCCACCATCGTGCGTTGCTCCTCGCCGATATCCACCGTCAGCTTCAGCAGCTTGTCGGCCCCGGGAATAGCCTCCGCTCCCAGCACCTCTCCGACCCGAAGGTCCAGCTTCTGAAACTCCTTGAACGAAATCATCGCCTTCTCCTTTGAAGATGGGGTGCTGTCCGGCCGCGCGGCCTTCCCGCCGCCATCGCTCGCGGCCCGGCTGGGCTCGGGACGCGGGAACAAAGGCGTTCGTTCCCCAATCTCCTGCCCCCCCGGCAGCAGGCCCCAGCGACTGGCCTGCTCCCAGCTCCGCTGCCATCCGTCGAGGCCCAGTTGCTTCTCGATCTCGTCAGCCGTGTTCGGCATCACCGAGGCCACCAACACTGCAGCAATCCTCATCGCCTCCGCCGCAGAGTACAGCACTCGGTCGAGCCCCTCCTGATCGCCCGCCTTTGCGAGCGACCATGGCGCCTTGTGATCGACGTACCTGTTCGCCGCGGACAAGAACCTCCAGATCGCCTCCAAGCCCGACCGGAAATCCAGAGTCTCCGCAGCCTCTTCCCATCCCTTGCACGCAGACACCGCGGCCTCCAGCAGCTCCGGCTCCGGCGGCGTCGGCGCCGGTATGCGCCCCTGTCGGTAGCGCGCGATCATCGGCAGCACGCGGTGCAGAAGGTTCCCCAGATCGTTGGCCAGGTCGTCCGCATACCGGCCGAGCAGCGCTTCGCCCGAGAACTCTCCGTCGAGGCCGAACGGCACCTCGCGCAGCATGTAGTAGCGCAGGGCGTCAACCGCGCGGGAACGCGGACAGCCCGTCTCGCTCGCAATCGCATTCAGAACCGGACCCGGCCGGGGCATTGCGCCGCCCCGAGACTTCGATATCTTCTCCCCACCCAGAGTCCAGTATCCGTGCGCCATAACGCGCTTGGGCAGTGGCAGCCCGGCCGACATCAGCATCGCCGGCCAGAGCGTGGCGTGGAAGCGGACGAAGATGTCCTTCGCCATGATGTGCACATCCGCCGGCCAATACTTCGCGAACCGCTCCTCGTCGTCCGGATATCCCGCACACGTCAGGTAGTTGATCAGCGCATCCGCCCACACGTAGACGACCGCGCCTTCGGACTCCGGTATCGTCGAAGGCAGAGGGGTTCCCCAGGCGGACTTCCGACTGACGCAGGCATCTCTGAGGCCGCCCTTGATGAAACTGACCACCTCGTTCTTGCGGAACTCCGGCAGCAAGAAGCCTGGGTGCTCCTCGATATACTTCAGCAGCCGCTCTCCGTACTTCGAGAAGCGGAAGAAGTGAGCGGGCTCGCTCACCCACTCGACCGCCTTCCCACATTCCGGATTGGGACAGCGGCCATCGATCAGGTCGGCCTCGCGAAAATACGTCTCGTCCGACACGCAATACCAGCCCTCATACTCACCGACATAGAGATCGCCGTTCCTGTGGAGGGCTTCGAAGAACGACTGGACCGCGCGCCCGTGCCGCTTCTCCGTCGTGCGGATGAAATCGTCGTATGCTATCGAGAGATCGCCCCATTCCTGGCGGAACCGGGCGGCCATCTGATCGACGAATACCTGGGCCTCAAGCCCCTGCGCCTCGGCCGCCTCGACGTTCTTCTGGCCGTTCTCGTCAGTTCCCGTGGTGAACAGGACATCATCGCCGCGGAGGCGATGATAACGGGCCAGCACGTCGGCCGCTATCGTCGTGTAGGCATGCCCGACGGTAGGCTCATCGTTGACGTAGTAGATCGGTGTGGTGACGTAGAACTTCACCGCTGGAAGAGATCCCATCGGCCGCCGGCAGCAGATTGCTCAATGGCAGCTAGCGCAGTCGTCCGAGCTGCACGTGCTGCAACTGGAACCGGACAGCGCCGGATTTGAGCTACCTCCGCTCACCTTCGCGGAGAAAACAGACATCAAACGTCGCAGTCGCCGGGAGCCGCACTCGGGACAAGCCATACCTTTTCCGTTGCTGCCAACCCGGCAGAGCCGCTCCACGACGTGATTGCACTTTTCGCAGCGAAACTCGTAAAGGGGCACCCTTCTGCCCTCCTACCAATCACATACCCACCTCACAGCAGCACTATAACACTCGCCCCGCGGGGGTGTCAACGCAGCCCAACCGCTCCAGCCGTTCCCATCTCCCCCTTGCCCCGCTCCCGGCCCCATGGTATAATGCCCACCGTCGGGTCGGCGGCGCGCAGCCGTCGCGCCCGCTGCACTTGGCCTTCCTGCTCCCATCGCGGGGGCCGCGCAAGTCCATAGGGAGGAGGATCCCTCCTATTCGCGACTACGAGATAATGTTCATTGTTGACCCGACGATCTCCGACGAGGATATCGCCTCCGTCCAGCAACGTCTCACCGAGCTTGCCACCAGCCGCGGCGCCGAAATCAAGAAGATCGGCCCCTGGGAAAGACGACGCCTCGCCTACGCGATCGCAGGCCGACGCGACGGTGTCTACATACTGGCGCACCTGCGCGCCGAACCATCGGTGGTCAAAGAACTCGAGGGGCAGCTCTCCGTTGCCGAGAGCGTGCTGCGACATCTGGTAGTGCGGATCGACCCGGATTAGCCCCTCCGAAAGGGCCGCATGCAATGCTCAATCGTGTAGTTCTCATCGGTCGGCTGACCGCAGATCCCGAACTGCGCTACACCGGCAGCGGCGTGCCCGTCGCCAGCCTTCGCCTGGCCGTGGATAGGCCCTACACAAGCAGCTCGGGAGAGCGACAAACGGATTTTATCAACCTCGTTGCCTGGCGGCAGAGCGCCGAGTTTGCCGCCAACTATCTGGGGAAGGGCCGGCTGGTCGCCGTCGACGGCCGACTCGAGATCCGTCAGTGGACAACCAAAGACGGCCAACGCCGTCAGACCGCCGAAGTGGTGGCCGACCGCCTCCAGGCGCTCGATCGCCCTCGCGAGGGTGCCGCTCACCCCTCCGGCGAACCGGGAGCAGAACCGACTCCCTCCGAAGACGCCGTCAAGGAAGATGCCGTCAAGGAAAACGACTCCGACGTGCCTGGACCGTGGGACGATCAGTGATCGTCCGCCGACCGGCAGCCAGCATCCAGAATAGTGAGAGGTAAGGGATAACAATGTCGTCAGTGACACCACCGGATGACGCTTCGGGACAGGCTCCCGAAGAGCAGAAGCCGAACGAGCAAGCTGCCGAGTCGCCCGCGGAAGCACCTCAGCCGGCCCCCGCTGAGCCTACCGCGACTCAGCCCACCGCCGATCAGCCGGCCCCCGCTGAGCCTACCGCCACTCAGCCGGCCCCGACTCAGCCTACCGCCACTCAGCCTACCGCCACTCAGCCGGCCTCCGCCGCGCGTGCGCGTCCTCCCGAAACTGCGCGCCGTCCCTCCGAAGGCCGCCCGCGTTCCTACGACGACAGTCGCCCACGCTCCTACGACCGGTCCCGCTCCCGCGACGGAGGCCGAGGAGGAGACAGGCGCTTCCGCCGCCCGAAGCGCAAGGTCTGCGCCTTCTGCGTCGACAAGGTTACCCATATCGACTACAAGGACTACAATCGCCTCCGGAATTTCGTATCCGATCGCGGCAAGATCCTGAAGCGACGCCAGACCGGGACCTGTGCCCGCCACCAGCGGGCCTTGGCCGGTGCCATCAAACGCGCGCGGCACATCGCCTTGCTTCCGTTCGTCGCCGAATAATCGAATAGCGCAGGAGGACAAACTTGTCGAGCGCATCGCGTCCCCGCCGGCAGCGCGTCGATCTGGACCGCCCTTCCACCTACCAGCACCTCGATCCCGCCGGCATGTTGCAGTGCGCGGTCGACTTCCCCTCCCAAGTTCAACACGCCGCCCAGATAGGCGCCGCCTTCAAACTCTCCCGCACCTTCCGCAATCCGCAGCACATCGTGCTCGCCGGCATGGGCGGATCGGCTGTCGCCGGCGACCTGCTGGCCCGCCTTATCGAAGACCGCGCGCCGGCCCCATTCCTCGTCTGTCGCGGCTACGACCTCCCCAAGTTCGTCGGCCCCACCACCCTCTTCCTCGCCTCCAGCCATTCCGGCAACACAGAGGAAACCCTATCCGCCGTCCGCGCCGCCCGTCGTCGCAAAGCGCGGGTCGTCTGTATCAGCACCGGCGGCGAGCTTCGCTCCTTTGCCCGGCGGCAGCGTCCCGACCCCATTCCCGTCCTCTCCATCCCGCAGACTGACCCCCCCATCATGCCCCGATCCGCGCTGGGCTACTCCCTCATCCCGCTGGTCTATCTGCTGGGCCACTTGGGCCTCTACCCCGGCGCCAAAGCGCACGTCAGAGAGACCATTGCCGTGCTCTCCAGCCTGCGAGAGACAGTTCATCCCGATGTTCCCACACCTCGCAATCCAGCCAAGCAGCTCGCCACCTCCCTCTTCGGAAAGATCCCCTGGGTTCAGGGAACCGCCGGCCTCATGGGCGCCGCGGCCTACCGCTGGCGCTGCCAGTTCAACGAGAACAGCAAGACCCTCGCCTATTCCAGCGAGTATCCGGAACTGAACCACAACGAAGTCGTCGGCTGGGAGGACGCACCCGGCCTCGCCGACCAGGTCGAGGTCGTCATCTTGCGCCGTCCCGGCGACCACCCCCGCATTCAGAAACGGGTCGAGATCACCCGGCAAATCCTGAAGCCGAAGACCCGGCCGCACCTGGTCGAGGCGAGCGGCCGATCGCACTTGGCCCAGCTCCTGTGGACGGTCTATCTCGGCGACTTCACCAGCCTCTACCTCGCCTTCCTCAACCACGTCGACCCCCACACTATCGACAACATCAACCTCCTAAAATCCCGGCTCGCCCGAGCCTGACGCGCGCAAAACCACCTCACTTGTGGTATCCTGAAGGGCAGACTGCGTGCGGCTGCGGCCGTCAACCCCTATCGCTTGGGAGGCGGGACTATGGCACGAAAACCCGGTCGCGGAACGGCCAAACCGAAGGCAAAGCGCGGGGGCGATGGCACCGAGTACCTAGTCTCCTCGAGCTCCGACCGCAGCTACGCCGGGAAGGCCCACCAGCGCGCGGTTCAGCAGGGCCGACGCCGGCTGGTCATTCGCCTGGCGATACTGGCCGTCCTCATATTCATCGGCGCGATGTGGGGACCGGACGTGTGGCGCATGATCCGAGTGCGAGGCCAGATTACCGCCGAGGAATTCGAGGACGTCGGCGATAACATCCGAGACGGCGCCGAGCGTCGCTCTACCTTTGATGCCGACGAAATCGCTCGCTGATCTGATCTTCGAGTCCTCGCCCCGTTTGTGGAATAACTCCCTCGCGTAGCAGGGGCCGGTACCAGACATCTATACGTCTGGAGCTGACCGTGTTTCCGTTGACATCTCGTCCCGGCGGGCGTCGAGTCCACCTCGGATCGCCCGCGCTACCCATCGTAGCCCCTGGATCCTATCTCCGCCATCGCGCGGCCGCCCGGCGCGCCCAGCGAGCGCAGAGACGATACCGGTGGATCCGCAGGGCCTGCCTCGGCGTAACCGCGGTCGCCCTGTACTTCATCATTGGGAGCGACCTCCTGCAGCTCGCGCGCGCCAAGCACGGCGTCATGTCAACCGAGCTGCACAAGGACGCCCAGACCCTTACCAATGACCTCGAAAACCTCGGCCTGGCCGGCCCCCTGCAAGGCGACTGGGAAAACATGTCTCCCCTGGCCCTCACCTCGGCCGCCGCGCTCGTCGACAAGAACGACCCGGCCCAGATCGACGCGCTGCTCTCCGATCAACCCGTCGAGACCATCTCCCGCGCCTCCTTCACCGAGACCACTGGCGACACCCCGTAGGGAGAGTAACTCCTAACCCGCCATGGGTTAGGAGTTACTAGGGAGCCGCCCAGAAGCCTGCGTCGTGCTATAATGCCGCCGTGACACAGCGTATGGTAGCCACCACCGAGATCATCACCAAGAAGCGACGCCGCCAGGAGCTCAGCGCCGGGGAGATCGAAGCCGTCGTCGCTGGCTTCCTCCGCGGCGACGTCTCCGAAGGACAGATGGGCGCCCTGCTGATGGCCATCCTGCTCAATGGCATGACCGCCCAAGAGTGCGCCGACTTGACGCAGGCGATGCTCAACTCCGGCGAACGCCTCGATCTCTCCCACCTCCCGGGCACCAAAGTGGACAAACACTCGACCGGCGGCGTGGGCGACAAAACCACCCTCGTCGTGGCGCCTCTGGTCGCCGCCTTCGGAGTCCCCGTGCCGAAGATGTCGGGACGCGCCCTCGGCCACACCGGCGGCACCATCGACAAGCTGGAGGCCGTCCCCAACCTCACCACCGCGCTCTCTCCCGAGCGATTCTGCCGCCAGGTGGCCGAGATCGGCGTCGCCATCGCCGCGCAGACGGCCCAGATGGTGCCCGCCGACAAGAAGATCTACGCCCTGCGCGATGCCACCGCGACCGTCGAGAGCATCCCCCTCATCGCCAGTTCCATCATGAGCAAGAAGCTGGCCGTAGGCGCGGACGCCATTCTTCTCGACGTCAAAGTCGGCCCCGGCGCCTTCCTGCCCGAGGCCGACCGCGCCGAAGAGCTCGCGCGCACCATGGTGGACATAGGCGCCCGCACCGGCCATCACACCGTGGCGCTGGTGACGCGTATGGACCAACCCCTGGGTCGGGCCGTCGGGGACGCCGTGGAGCTCGCCGAGGCGATCGCCACCCTCCAAGGGCACGGCGCCGCCGACTTCTCCGAGCTATGCGAGATCATCGCCGGACACATGTTGGCCCTCGGTGGCGCCGCCGACAACCCGGACGACGGCCGTGCTGCCGCGCGGCAGGGCCTCGCCTCCGCAAAAGGCCTCCCCAAGCTACAAGAGCTGATCGCGTCTCAAGGTGGATCCGCCGACGTCGTGAACCACCCGGAGGCGCTCACCCAAGGCGCCGAACGCCTCCCCGTCGTCCTGCCTAAGGCCGGCCGCATCACCGCCATCGACTCTCGGCAGCTGGGCCTTGCCGTTCGAGACTTGAAGCGTGAGGCCGGAGGCCACAGCCACATCTGCGGCGTGCTGATTCACGCGAAAGTGGGGGAGGAGGTGGCGGAACAACCGGCGGCCACCGTCTTGGTGCCCGCAGGAACGGGCGCCATCGCACAACCGATCATCGAGCGTGTGCGCCGGGTCTTCCGCGTCGGGGATTCCGTACCACCCAAGCAAAGCTTGCTGCTGTCCGTCGTTGGCTCATAGCAGGAGAGTGCGCGTGGATGGCGACTCGCAACCGGCTCACTGGCGTCGGGGTTTCGGTCGCGCGTTGCTCACCATCAGAACCCGACCGTTGAAGTCGGCGCCGTTCAGCGCGCTCACGGCCTTCGCCACATTGTCCGGCGACGTCAGCTCCACAAACCCGTATCCCCGGGAACGACCCGTCCGAGGATCTTGGACGATCCTCACGTCGAGGAGCGGCCCGAAGTCCCGGAATAGATCAGCGACATCGTCCTCGGTGACTCCCCAAGGCAGGTTCCCAATATAGACTGTAGCAGTCTGTTCGACCACGCCGCCCTTCCCTATCGCGGGCCGACACCCGCGTCTCATACGAAGTTGCTGAACGCGCACCACGACGGCCGGCGCCGATACACGGCGAGCTCAAGGAAGGGATGTTCCGACGGGGCCTCACAAGTCACAACTACTATCAGACGGGGCGGTATTCCCTGCTACTCGCCCAATCCCGGGTCCATCTAAGGAGCATTCCGACAGGATTCTCTCGCCCTCAAACATATCATACCATACAGCCTGCGCTGCCTGTCATCGCCCATGACAGTCGAGCGCCCGTCCACCCCAAGCGGCAAGCCCTCTGCCGCAGGCCGGGGCCTGAAGCCGACCAGCGAACCCCCGACAGCTACTTCACTCTAACGTTGGCGGCCTTCAGTCCCTTCGGCCCCTCCTCCAGCTCGAGCTCCACTTCCTGCCCCTCATACAAAGTCTTGCGACCCGGAACGCTGCTCACAACGGCCGAATAATGAACGAAGACGTCGCCCTGCTCGGTCTCGATGAAACCCCAGCCCTTGGAGTCGTCAAACCACTTGACCTTGCCAGTAACCACTGCCACCGCCTTTCCCAAGTCTGAACGTCAAGGGCAGAAGGCTGACAGGATCACCGGCAAGTCTTCCCGCCACGCTCAGACTCATCCCTGAATCCGGACAAACCCAGCAGCGCCAACATATCATCAAATCGGTTGGATGTCAACCACGCCCGCCTCTCCCCAATCCACCTCCATTCGCGCTCTCATCATACGGGCCGCACCCGAGCCAGGGAATCGCGCACCGAGAGCGAATGCACCAACCCATGACCGCAAAGGACCGCGCCCAGAGCATCCTCGATCGGCACCGCGCGCTCGTGGATGCCGAAATCAACCATCTCCTCCGCGGCCGAGCCGACCTCCCCCTCTACCACATGCTTCGCTACCACCTGGGGTGGTCCGACGGCGAGGCCGAGGACAAGTTCCCCGCCGCCGGAAAACGCGTGCGATCCACCCTCTGCCTGCTCTCCTGCCAGGCTTCCGGCGGCGACCCTGAAGCGGCCGCACCGGCCGGGGCCGCGCTGGAGCTCCTCCACAGCTTCACCCTCCTCCACGACGACATCGTCGACGAAGACGAGGTGCGCCGAGGCCGCCCCACCGTCTGGCGTCTCTGGGGCATCGGGCAGGCCATCACCGTCGGCGACGCGATGTATGCCCTGGCCAATCTTGCCCTCGGCAGACTGTCCCACTCGAACCTGCCCCCGGCCACCATCGCGGCCGCCGCCCGCGAGCTGAACGAAGCCGCCATCACCGTGTGCGAAGGGCAACACCTCGACCTCGCCTTCGAAGGCCGCCCCGACATCGGCGCCACCGAATACCTCGACATGATCTCCCGCAAGACCGCGGCCCTCATCGCGGCCGCCCTCAGCCTCGGCGCCCGCCTTGCCGAAGCCGCCGACCAGACCAGCGACGCGCTTCGGCAGTTCGGCCACCACCTCGGAGTCGCCTATCAGATCCGAGACGACATCCTCGGCCTCTGGGGCGACCCAGGCCAGCTCGGTAAACCCGTCGGCGGCGACCTGCGCAAGAACAAGCGGTCGCTGCCCGTGGTGTACGCCCTGGCCTCCGCCGAGCCCGAAGCCCGCCGGAAGCTGGCCGCCCACCTCGCAGAAGGAGTCCCCACCGACGCCGCCATCGCCCGCATCATCGCTCAGATCGAAGCCGCCGGCGCAAGGGACTACTGCGACCGCCTCCTGCGAGAGTCCCAGGAAGCCGCGCTCACCGAACTCAACCGCGCCCGCCTCCACGATCAGGAGGCCCAGGATCTGCGCTCCCTCGCCGCCTACCTGATGGAAAGAAGCGAGTAAATGACCACCAAGAAAGCTATTATCACATATGACGCCGTAGAGGCCGACCTCGAACGCATGCGAGCGGTGTCGGAATCGGTCCTCATCGTCAAGGCCCCCACCCTTGAAGAGGCCCTCGAGCAGGCTTCAGACGCCGACATAGTCTTCGCCGGCCGCTGGTCCGAAGAGCTCTGGAAGAGCGCGCCCCGTCTGGGCTGGGCCCAGTCTTGGGGGGCCGGTGTCGAGCGATTCCTCACCCCCGGCTTCGTCGCCACCCCCATTCAGCTCACCAATGCCAAAGGCATCTACGCCATTCCCATTGCCGAGCACGTCATCGGTTTCGTGCTCTACTTCGCGCGCGGCTTCCACCATATGGTCCAGAGCCAAATGTACCGTCGCTGGGACTGGCGCCAGGCCGAGGAGGTGTCCGGAAAGACCCTGGGCATCGTCGGCCTGGGCGGCATAGGGGCCGAAGTCGCCCACCGCGCCAAGAGCTTCGGCATGCGAGTCATCGCCACCCGCCGCAGACCCGAGCTGCCCGCCGAGCACGCCGACGACGTGCGCGGCTCCGACGAGCTGCCCTGGCTGCTGGCCGAATCCGACTTTGTCGCCCTCTGCACCCCCCTCACCCCCGAGACTCGCCACCTCATCGGAAGAGACCAACTGAAGCTGATGAAGCCTACCGCCTATGTCATCAACGTCGGCCGGGGAGGACTCATCGACGAGGATGGCCTCATCGCCGCCCTCCAAGAGAATCGCATCGCAGGCGCCGGCCTCGACGTGTTCGAGAAAGAGCCACTCCCCGCCGAGAGCCCCCTCTGGACCCTCCCCAACGTGCTCATCACACCCCACACCGCCGGCAGCTCCCCCCGCTCCCACGAACGGCTCATCGATCTCTTCTGCGAGAACCTCCGACGCTACCTCGCGGGCGAGCCCCTCCTGAACGTCGTGGACAAGAAAGCCGGGTACTAGTGGCCGTCTGCCGCTATCCGCGAACCCTCTCTTCGGTCAAGCGAAGGCTGCTTGCCGAGTTCCCGGACGCAAGGCCTGCCAAAGGCGCAACCGACGATGTCAGCCACACCCTCTGGATGATTGAGCAAGTCGGCGGCATGGAGGAGCAGAGGAAGATTGATCGCTGGATCGGCTGGATCTGTGCGAAGGCTCACTCGCTCGGGATCATCGACAGGGACGACTACGAGCTCAGCGAGATACGGGCATTGGCTCGGAGGGATCTGGCAGGCGACACATAATGTGGCTGCGCCGACGGTGCGTCGCTCCCCTGCTCGATCAGCACCAACCCAGGAACGCCTCGCTCCAACTCCGACACGATGCGCTTCATCGACTTCCAGTTACGCCGCCCCGGGTTATGCACCAGGATCGCCACCCCGTACTCATCCAGCACCGCCCGCGTCCGCTCCGGAGTAGGGGAGTAGGGCGGACAAGTGAGACGCCTCCCGTACCCGCCGCACCCGAACTGACACTTCAGCCGCACCCACTCCGCCGTCACCACCGAAGCAGGCGGCTCACCGCGCGAGTTGATAGATGAGCGGTCGGTAGCGCGGCGGAGGGATAGGCTTACCGCTGGCGCGGGCTGCCTCCAACCAGGCATCCTTGGCCCGCCCGACTTCTGCGAGGGCCTGCTCCGGAGTGTCGCCGAAGGCCGAGCACGAATCCAGATCAGGGATATCGGCGATGTAGCCGCCGTCCTCTTCGCTGTAGAAGATGTTGATGTGGTAGTCGGCCATGTTCAGTCTCCGATATCTAGATTATACCTCTCCACGAGGCGCAGCAGTTGCCTGATCTGATAGGGTTTGGCCTCGCCGGACACGTTCTGAAGGTTGACCAGCTCGGGCACCTCGGGATGGACGAAGATGTGATGGCTTCCGCTGACCCTCTGCTGACGGAAACCCAAGCCCTCGACCAGCCTGACCATATCCGCGAAGGCAACGTTCTGTACCGCGCCGCGGGCAAGGCGCTTGAGAAGCTGTCTGCGGTTCACGGGCCCCCTCGTGCACTACCGGATTGGCTCGCACAGGTGTCTTCGTGGGGCGGGAGCGTGTCTCCTGCCCCCGATACCTGCGTTCGCGTAGGAGGCACATTCTTGTGGCGATTCCCTCCTCATCGCGACAGGCCTGTCCTGCCTGTCCCGAGCGCAGTCGAGGGAAGCGAAGTCGATAAGGAAAGTCGCTCCTTCTCGACCCCAAATGCGCAAAGCCCACATCCCATGTTTTGGAATGTGGGCTCTGCAAAAAATGCCCCCGGCAACGACCTACTCTCCCACAGAGTTGCCCCTGCAGTACCATCGGCGCAGGAGGGCTTAGCTTCTCTGTTCGGAATGGGAAGAGGCGT
>CAZWRO010000013.1:0-14666 GCA_964635365.1 uncultured bacterium
GTCTCGTTGCGGGAGGCCTTGCACCAGGTGGGTCGCTTCGCGGAGGAGGTGGCTGACTTCGTGTCTGGCGAAGGACGGCCGCCGTATCGAGGGCGCTCCCAATACCTGACTCCGGACCGGCTGACGGAGGTATGGCTTCACGTGACCGACCGCTGCAACCTGACCTGTCGGCACTGTCTGGTGTCATCAAGTCCGGCCGGCAAGGACGGGCTGCCCACGGAAAATCTCCGTAAGGTGATACGAGAGGCCTCCGAGCTGGGAGCGGAAACTTTCTACTTCACCGGGGGGGAGCCGCTGCTCAGGCGCGACCTGCTGGATCTCCTGCGCGAAGTGATCGGCACCTACGGCGCGACGGCCGTGGTAATGACGAACGGAACGCTGCTGGACAGGGAGCTGGCGGGCAGGCTCTCGGAGCTGCCGCGCGAGGGTCTCTTCCTTCAGGTAAGCGTAGACGGTTCCTGCGCCGACCGTAATGACGCGGTGCGATCGCCCGGCAGCTTCGACATGGCGGTGCGTGGGCTGCGAGAGGGGACAGCCGCCGGCCTCAACCTGACGGTGGCCTCCGTCGTCCTGCGGAAGAATCTCGACGACCTCGTGCCCTTGGCCAGCCTGGTGCGCGATCTCGGCGTCGAGCACCTGCATCTGATGTGGCAGCACGTCCGAGAGCGCGGCGGATTCCTTCCTCGCCCGGCCCTGCGCCAGTTGACCTCGGCGCTGTCATCGCTGACGGATCACGCGAAGTCGACCGGACTGATCGTCGATAACATCGAGAACCTGCGCCGAGTGGTCAACGGCGATCCCAAGGTCAAGTATGACCTATCCAATGCCTGCTGGGACAGCCTTGCGATCTACCGCGACGGGCGCGTCTTTCCGTCAGCTTGCCTAGTGGGCATAGACTCCGAGTCTGCCGGGTCAGTGCCCGCCTCCTCGCTCAGGGATATCTGGCTGGAGTCGGAGGCATTCGCCGCGCGCCGCGAGCGCTCTGTCATCGACTCCCCCGCGGCCGACGGCGATCCGTTCCTGTTCTTGCACGGGGGAGGGGATCCCGAGCAGGCCTTCTTCGCCGGCAACGGCGACGGCGGAACCGCCGTCGATCCCTATCTCCCGCTGCACCGGGCGATGGCGAGGGCGATGATCGACGAGATCGTGGCCGAGCGTCGGGCACTGCTGGCCTCGGCGCCGCCGGGGCCGATGGTGTACGACTTCATGGGGGATGACGGGTACGGATGCCCGAGCGAGGCGGGGGTGCGCAATGGCGGCGACCACCGCGTCGATTTCGTTCACTCCAACTGCGTTCTCATCCAAGACGTGATAGCCAAGTCCCGCGCGCAGATTCGGGACTACTACGGCGCGGCTGCGCGGGAGCCGAAGACAGAGATCTGCTTTCCGTTCGAGCAGGATCAGCGCTATCTGACACACATCCCCGACGAGGTTATCGCAAGATCTTACGGCTGTGGCAGCCCGGTGTTCAAGGCCGAGCTTCAGCCCGAAGAGACGGTGGTTGACCTGGGCTCGGGAGCCGGCCTGGAATGCTTCATCGCCTCCCGACTGGTGGGGCCGAAGGGACGGGTAATCGGGGTGGACATGACCGACGAGATGCTGCGCTTCGCCACCGGTATTCGGCCGCAGGTCGCGGAGAAACTTGGCTATGATAACGTGGTGTTCCAGTCGGGCCTCCTGGAGGCGCTTCCCATCGGCGACGGTGAAGCCGAGGTCGTGATCTCCAACTGCGTCATCAACCTGTCACCCGAGAAGCTCAGGGTGCTGGCGGAGATTCGACGGGTGCTGAAGCCGGGGGGAAGGTTGGTGTTCAGCGACATCGTCAGTGAGAGGGCCTTGCCCCCAGAGATTCGTTTCAACCCAAGAT
The DNA here is from genome assembly GCA_964635365.1 of uncultured bacterium. Lineage (GTDB taxonomy): Bacteria > Armatimonadota > Hebobacteria > Hebobacterales > Hebobacteraceae > CAZWRO01. The sequence goes on from CAZWRO010000013.1 coordinate 1,868, forward strand.
TGAAGGGCGAGTGCATCGCCGGAGCGCTAACGGAGAAGAAGCTGCTGAGCACGCTGGAGAAGCTCGGGTTCCTGGGCGTGCAGGTGCTGCAGAAAGTGCCTTGGCGCACGGTCGATGAGGTGCCGTTCAGCTCGGTGACCGTGCGTGCCTGGCGGGCGAGCGGAGTGCCATCGGTCTCCTACACCTATCCGGGACCGTTTCGGTCGGTCGTCCTGGACTCGGGGCACGAGTTGACCCGCGGGATCGCGGCCGAAGTGCCACCGTCTTTGCTATCTGCGCTCATGGAGGGGAACGGGGCGCTCCCCTCCGGCGCGCGCTCGGTGACGACGCCCCGCCTAAGCCGAGATTGCATGGTGTGTGGTGCGCCGCTTGTTTATCTGGACGACGAAGAGAGCCTCACGTGTCACTACTGCGGCCGATTGCTGCCCGCGAACGCGCGCTGCCAGGAGAACCATTTCGTTTGCGATGAGTGCCACACTGAAGACCATGTCGAGTTCACCAAGTCTTTCTGCGCGCACGCCCATCACACCGACCCGATAGCCCTCTTCTCTGAGTTGCGTCGGTCGCACCTGTTTCCGCTTCACGGCCCGGAACATCATGCGCTGGTGCCGGCGGCCTTCCTCACGGCCTACCGCAATGTGTCCGGAGGGGAGTCGCTTCCCCGCCTCGAGGCGGCGATCGAGCGCGGCGCCAAGTTGCCCGGTGGGACTTGTGCCTACTGGGGCGGGTGCGCCGCAGCCCTGGGGATCGGCATTGCCTACTCGACGATCTTGCATGCGACGCCGCTCTCGCATGAAGTGCGGGGGCATGTACAGCTCGTGGTCGCCAGCATTCTGGCTGAAATCGGACGCTTCGGGACACCCCGGTGCTGTCGCCGAGAAAGCCTTCTGGCGCTGAAAATGGGGTGCGAGCTGTCGGGGCGGTACTTACCCCACGCAGTCACCGCGGGAGCTCCCCCGCCGTGTGACCAGACGGCGCTCAACCGGGAGTGCTTGGGAGCGGAATGCCCCTTCCACCCAGATCACTAGACGGTTGGACACCGATCACTGGTCTCCCCGGCTATCCCCTGCTGAAGGTGGCGGTGACGGCGCTTGGGGAAGGCCTTTTCCGGCCAGCGGCCGAGGCTAGCCGGAGGCGCGGCGCCCCCGGCGGACACCGACGACCAGTTGGGCCAGCGCGACGGGAGTTGGACCACGTAGTGGGCGAGCAGAAGCAGCATTGCGACGGAGACGACACCCCACCTAAGTACGGCCTGACGATCATCTCGCAAGCGCGCAGAACCACACCGCCAACTCCCTGCCCGCCAATCCGACCAGCCAGACCGTACCCATCGAAGGCAGGTAGCGATGGTGCGTCCACTCGTGATTCCAGTATAGGTAGAAGACCGGGAGCACGAATATCAGCTTCCAGGCGACCCCCAAGAGGGTGAGCCGGAGTTGCCTGCGCAAGAGCAGCACCAGGGCCGCCCAGAAGGCTATCTGCTCCACGAGCAACTTCCAGAAATAGGGCAGCAAGATGACATAGATCCCCATCGGCCGCCAGAAGGCCACGAGCTCGTAGGGGCGCGGGAGCCAGAGGAGCCTCGTGACATGGCGCAAGCTTAGCCAGAAGGGTTTCGCCAAGCCCTGGTAGTTCTGAAGATTGAGTGCCACCGGGTAGACGGTAAGACGAATCCATAGGTAGGCGATGAGCGGGATCCCGACGAGGCCCGCCGCCCCCAGGCGTCGCGTCCAGTGACGTCGGTTCGGGACCAGGAAGGCCGCCGCTGCCATGAACAGCGGGGTCACCGACGCCGGCTCTTTGACGAGAGCGGCGAGGAACACCGACCCCGCCGCCGCGGCCAGGCTGGGCCAAGCCTTTCCCTTCAACCAGCCCAGGAAGAACCATAGGCCCAGGAGGATAAGAGCGCTGCAGAGCCAGATCCCCGCGCCCGCTTATCCAGGACACGGCCCGATAGGCGGCCGGGAATACCACCCACGCGGCCCCGGCCAGCCGCGCCGCCCAGATGTCGGCGCCCGCCCGCGCGAGGATAGCCCCCAGCAACAGAGCACAGACGAAGTGCAGCAGCACGTTCCCCAAGTGGTAGCCCAGGGGCCATCGACCGCAGAGAAACCAGGTGCTCACCATCGAGAGCTGCGTGAGGGGCCGGTACTCGTAGTGATTGTAGGCCCAGTACCCATGTGCAAACCATCCGACCACATCCGACATCTCGTGGTGCAGAGCGGCCTCAGTGATGTGGTAGCTGTCGTCCGGGTTGCTTGTGTCTACACCGATGAATAGGGAAGGGAACCAGACGACGAGGGTGGCCACCAGCAAGAGGACGACGTAAGCCCCGCGGCTGCGCTGCGGCTCGCGGACCAGCCGCCCAATCCGGCCGGCGAAACTTCGATGAATCCCGCCTCTCGCCTCTCCCACATAAGCCCCCAAGGTAAGCGTGCGCTCTGAAGCAGATACTCGCCCTGTTCCGCCCTATCATATCACAACCAGTCAGGCCATCGCGGCGCCCGCGGAGGCCACCTCCTTAGAGCGCATTTCATAACCCCGGATTGGCTGGTTGGCCGGCTCATGTGCTGGCCTGAAATGCGCCTGCGAAAGCCTGTCGCCCTTGTTGTGCTGTTTCACGACCTCGATAGGAGGTTGTGAAACAGCTTCTACGGAACCGGAGGATGAAGGTCGGAGTCATCGAAGCGGAACGGCACGCCGGGACCCTGAAGCGCGCGGCCGAAGGTTGCCGGAGGAGGGGGCCCGCCGTGGGCGATAGTGGACAGGCCCGGCCAGCGGAGGGGAAGCTGAACTATGTAGTAGGTCAGTAGGGCGGCGAAGCCGGCGGCCACCAGCGACCATCTCACCAGAGGCCGCGTTCTCGATCGAAGTCTCCGCGCGGCCGACTCGCCCAGCTCCCAGGCGGCCAGCCCAACAATCCAGGCCGTGCCCAGGTGCGGCAGGTAGCGGTAGTGGGTGAAGGCCGGATTCCAGTAGAGCTGATAGGCGGGCAGAAAGAAGACGATCTTCCACCCCACGCCCAGGATCAGCAAGCGCAACCGCCGCCGACAGAGAAGCGGCAGCGCAATCCAGAAGACCGCCTGCTCCAGCAGCATCTTCGGGAAGCCTTGCGCCAACACCACATACCATCCCATCGGCCACCAGAAGCCGACCAACTCGTAGGGGCGCGGGAGAAGCAGATCGCTGAATAGATAACGAACGCTGACCGACAGTGGGCGCAGGATTAGGGCATTCACGGCGACGTACTCGTCGAAGCTCCAGGCGTGGAAGCGCACCCAAAGGTAAGGGAGAAGAAGCCCCACGCTCAGCGCCACCGCGCCGATTCGTTCCGGCCATCGCCGTCGGCCGGGGAGAACCACGGCGGCCAACAGCAAGAACGCCGGGGTTGCTGCGCCGGGCTCTTTGGTGAGAGCGGCCAGCAAGGTGAGCGAGCTCGCCCCCATGGCCCATCGCCAAGATTTTCCCTGAAGCCATCCCAGGAACAGAAACACGCTGCCCAAGATCAGCGCGTTGCACAACAGGTCGCCCATCCCGGATATCCAAGACACCGCCATTTGCCCCGCCGGAAATACGGCGGCGACCAGGCCCGCCAGCCGCGCGGGCCACGCCGGTGCCCCGGCACGCACCATGGCCGCCGAGAGCAGCAGCGCGCAGGCAAAATGCAGCAGCACGCTGGCAAGGTGGAACCCGAAAGGGCGCGGGCCCCATATCAGGTAGGTCGCGAGCACGGCGAGCCGGGTCAGCGGGCGATACTCGTAGTGGCTATAGGCCCAGTGGCCGCGCGTGAACCACGTCGTGACATCGCTTGGCGAGTGGTATAGCGCGGCCTGGGTGATGTGATAGTAGTCGTCGGGATTGCTGAGGTCTAGTCCTGTGAAGAGGGTGGGGAACCATACCAGAAGAGTCAGCGCAAGCAGCGCCCAGGGGTACACGCGGCGCGCGCGTTCCGGCTCCCCGAGGAGGCGGGCGAGGAAGTCTTCGCAGCGCTTACCGGCCCGCAGGATCGTCGTCCGTAATCGGCCTCTGCTATTTCCTTCCACTGTAGACATGCCCGCCGCTCCGCGGAAGCTTGTCGCGGCCTTCTGAGTCTGGTTCGGTGCGAGAGGATCGGGCCCCTGTGTCGGCGCGCCGGCGGGGGAGAGGAAAGGCGCGGGCGAGGAGCGAACGAGACGGTTGTGAAGGCCTGGTTTCTACTTGGTCCCGGTCAACTCGAACTGCGCGAGGTGCCGGAGCCGGAACTCGAACCGCAAGCCGCGCTGGTGCGCGTGCGGGCGGTGTGCATCTGCGGCTCGGACGCGGAGTGCTTTGCCGGCACGCATCCACTTCCGAACTACCCGCGGCTTCCGGGGCACGAGTTCTCGGGAGAGGTGGCGTCTGTGGGGGCCGACTGGCAAGGGGCGCCCGTGGGCACGCGGGTGGCCGTCGATCCCGCCCTCGCCTGTGGGTCCTGCTACGCCTGCCGCCGAGGCCGTCACAACTGCTGCGCCGAAGTCTCCATTGCAGGCGTTCACCGCCCCGGGGCGATGGCCGAGTACGCCTCCTGTCGCGCCTCCCAGCTTCACCCGATTCCCGACTCCATGAGCTATGAGACGGCCGCCATCGTGGAAACCCTCAGCATAGGTGCGCAAGCCGTTCGCCGAGCCGAGGTGCAGCCCGACGACCGAGTGGTGGTGCTTGGGGCCGGCCCTATCGGCCTCTGTTGTCTGCTGATGTCGAGACACTCTCAAGGCCGAGTGCTGGTGTCGGAGCCGCTGCCGTGGAGGCGGCGGCTGGCGGCGGACTTCGGCGCAGAGGTCTGCGTTGATCCGCACGCGGAGTCGCTGGCCGATGCCGTCGCGGAGTTCACCGCGGGAGAGGGCGCGAATGTGGTCATCGACGCCACCGGGGAGACGTCGGCCGCTCAGTCTGCGCTGTCGCTGGTGGGGTCCGCCGGGCGGGTGGTAGTGTTGAGCCTCTCCGAGAAGCCGATTCAAGTACAGCCCTGGCAGTTGGTGCGCCAGGAGCTGACGATCCTCGGCTCTCGCCTCACCCTCTCCGACTTTGGCGGTCTAATCGCGCTGGCACGCTCACAAACTGCAGTTTTCGAAAAGATGATCACCCATCGCTATCCGATGGAGGAGGCCGAGCGGGCCTTCCGGGCCGTGCGCAGCCGAGCGGAGGGTCTGGTGAAGGTCGCAATTCTGCCCGCCGGGTAGCGGCGCGGCTGCGGCAGGAGGCCGGTCGATCTGCACAGAAAGCTCCCCGTATGCGCCGCGGCAGGCGGGAATCTTGGAGCATGTCGACTACTCGCCCCCAGCAGCCGATCGTTCGCGCGTGGCACCTGATCCTATCAACAACGCCGCGAGACACTCTCGACGGCGCGCGATGGGAATATTAGGGCTGACCTCAAGGGCTTTGCCTGCCGGTCGGAGGACACGTTGAAGGGAACAGACAGCAGATGTAGTGCGAGCAGCACCGCGGAGAGCGCCCTCCAAGATTCCGCTAGTGCGGCCGCACTCCATGAGCTCCTCGCGAGTCTGGAGATCTCGCCAAACTCGAACCTGATAAGCCTGCTCCAGGTTGTGCAGAACCGAATCGGGTACCTGCCTCCGGCGGCGCTCGAGGAAATCAGCCGTCGCACCAAAGTTCCTCTCAGCCAAATCTATGGCGTCGTCACCTTCTACGCCCAGTTCCACACTGAGCCTCGCGGCCGGCACACAATCCGTTGCTGCCGCGGCACGGCCTGTCACGTCAAGGGGGCGCGACGCGTGCTGGATGCTGTCCAGCACTTGCTGGGGATAGAGGAAGGGGAGACTACTCCAGACATGCTGTTCTATCTCGAGACCGTTGCCTGCCTGGGGGCCTGCTTCCTCGCGCCGGTTATGATGGTGGACGATCAGTACTACGGCATGTTGACGCCTCAGAGAATAGGAAGAATCCTCGAGAGCTATCGGTCGCGCACATTATGAAACTTCTGCGGTCGCCGGAGGAACTGGAGCGTCTGCGCAAAGAGCTGGCATCTCGCCGAACTCCCGACGCAGTCCTACGCGTATGCTCCACGGGCTGCCGCGCGCTGGGTGCTTTGGAGGTGTGCGACGCGCTGGAGCAGGAGGTTGCCTCTCGGCGCCTGGGTGACCGCGTCCGCGTCGTGCGGACCGGCTGCCACGGGCTGTGTGCGGCCGCCGTCGCAGTAGCTATCGATCCCCTCGGCCTCTTCTACCAGGGCGTCACGCCTGAGGACGCGGCGGAGATCGTTCAAGAGACGGCCCTGGGCGGGAGAATAATCGATCGTCTCTGCTACCAGGACGGCGACGACACGATCCCACTGCAGAAGGATATTCCCTTCTACAAGCATCAGACCCGGCTGGTGCTGAGGAACTGCGGCCTGGTCGACCCTCGCAGTCTGGAGGAGAGCCTCGCAAACGGAGCCTACGCTTCGGCCGCCCAAGCCTTAACCGCGCTGTCTCCCGACGAAGTTATTGCTGAGGTGCTAAGATCGGGGCTCCGGGGGCGCGGCGGGGCCGGCTTCCCCACCGGCCGCAAGTGGCAGTTCGCCCGCGCCGCCCAGGGCGATCCCAAGTACATCATCTGCAATGCCGACGAGGGCGACCCCGGCGCCTTCATGGACCGCGCCCTCCTAGAGGGCGATCCTCACCTGGTCATCGAGGGCATGATTGTCGGCGCCTATGCCATCGGCGCCGCCAAGGGCTTCATCTACGTCCGCGCCGAGTACCCCATCGCCATCGAGCACACCCAGCTCGCACTCGAGCAGGCCCGAGAGGTCGGGCTGCTGGGCGAGAACATCTTGGGCAGCGACTTCAACTTTGACATAGAAATGATGCAGGGGGCCGGGGCCTTCGTGTGCGGTGAGGAGACGGCTCTCATCGCCTCCCTCGAGGGAAGGCGGGGTATACCTCGTCCGCGGCCCCCGTTCCCGGCCGAATCCGGTCTCTACGACTGCCCCACGAATATCAACAACGTAGAGACCTGGGCCAACGTACCCCGCATAATTGAGCAGGGCGGAGAGAGCTACGCAGAGATCGGCACAGAGGGATCGAAAGGCACCAAGATATTCGCCCTGGCCGGACGCGTTAAGAACACCGGTCTGGTCGAGGTGCCGATGGGTGCCACCCTCAGACAGATCATCTTCGATATCGGTGGCGGAATACCGCGCGGCCGGAAGTTCAAGGCCGCCCAGATGGGTGGCCCCTCCGGCGGATGTGTCCCGGCACGCTACCTCGACCTCCCCATTGACTATGACTCCGTGAAGGAAGTGGGGGCCATTATGGGCTCCGGCGGCATGATCGTCATGGATGAAGCCACGTGCATGGTTGACATCGCCCGATTCTTCACGGATTTCGTTCAGCACGAATCCTGTGGGAAGTGCGTCCCCTGCCGCATCGGCACGAAACGCATGTTGGAAATCTTGACGCGCATCACCGGCGGCAATGGGGAGCCCGGGGACACGGACCGTCTGGAGCGTCTCGGCGAGATGATCTCCCGCACCTCTTTGTGCGGCTTGGGCCAAACGGCGCCCAACCCGGTGCTTTCCACCCTCAGACACTTCAGGGATGAGTATATCGCCCATATCGCAGACCGCCAGTGCCCCGCTCACTTCTGCGAGGCGCTCATTACGACCACTTGCGCCAGCGCTTGTCCCGCTAACGTGAATGTGCCCGAATACGTGGCGCTAATCGCAGACGGACGCTTTGCAGAAGCGCTGGACATCGTACGCAGGCGCAATCCGTTCCCTTCGGTGTGCGGCCGGGCCTGCCACCATCCTTGCGAGATGTTCTGCCGGCGCGGCGATGTAGATGATCCTATCGCCATCAGACACCTGAAGCGGTTTGTCGCCGATCACGTTGAGCAGGTGCCGCCTTCCCATACGTGGCAGGGTCCCAGAGAAGGGCGAGTGGCCGTCGTGGGAGCCGGGCCGGCCGGCTTGACGGCGGCTTACTTCTTAGCGCTGATGGGCCGAGAGGTGAAGGTCTTCGAGGCCCTCGACGGTCCCGGAGGAATGATGGCCGCCGGCATTCCGGCCTATCGGCTTCCTCCCCAGGCCCTCGATCGCGACATCGAGTACATTCGCCAGGTGGGAGTGGAGATCGAGACGAACCACAGGATTGACTCGCTGAAGGATCTAGGCGAGGCCGGCTTTGACGCCATCTTCGTGGCCGTGGGAGCCGGTCGGGGCGTCGGGTTAGGCCTTCCAGGGGAGAGTGCCGCCGGCGTCCATGACGCGCTGAGCTTCCTACGTCGGGCCTCTCGCGGCGAAGTCGACGAGTTATCGGGCCGTGTCGTAGTGATTGGGGGCGGCAACGCCGCCATCGACTCGGCCCGCACCGCGTTGCGACTGGGGGGAGAGCCGGTGACCATCCTCTACCGTCGTACCCGCGACGAGATGCCGGCCCTGAGGGAGGAAATTGAGGACGCAATCACCGAAGGAATCGATATCCGGTATCTCGTCTCCCCCGTTGCCATAGACGGCGACAGCCGGCCTCTGCTCGTGCGGTGCGCGGAGATGGCGTTGGGCGAGGCCGACGAGAGCGGACGTCGCCGCCCCCTCCCGAAAGCCGGCAGCGAAGTGAGCTTCGAGGCCGATCACGTCATCATCGCCGTCGGGCAGTCGGCGGACCTCGATTTCGCCGCCTCCGAAGGCAAGCTCGTCGTCTCCCGAGGTCGCATCATCGCCGACTCCACCACTCAGCACAGCGGCGACGGGCCTTTCTTCGCGGGCGGCGATGCCGTGACTGGCCCGGCAACATTGATCGAAGCCATCGCCGCAGGGCAGCGGGCGGCCAGGGCCATCGACGTCTCTTTAGGTGGGACCGGGGAGCTGCCGCCTGACGTGGGCCTTGCCTCGCGCCGGAAGCCGCCCGAGGAAGAGGGAGAGCTTCGGCGCTCTGCCGTGCGCATGTTGTCCCGCGAGGAACGGCAAAGCGGCTTCGCCGAAGTCGTCGCCGGCTACTCCGCGCAGGAGGCCTGCTGCGAGGCGAGCCGATGCTTGCGCTGCGACCTGGAGAAGTAGGGGGCTGGTGTCAGAGCATGGCTGACAGAGTAGCACTAATCATCGATCGCCTCCGCGTAACGGTGCCACCGGGCACGACCATCCTGGAAGCCGCCGCGCGGGCCGGAATCGACATTCCCCATCTCTGCCACCAACCCGAACTGGGGCTTCCGCCGACGAGTTCTTGTCGTTTGTGTCTGGTGGAGATCGAAGGGGCTCCCACTCTCGCCGCCTCCTGCTCGCGTGCGGTCGCCGAGGGCATGGTGGTACGCACCGACACCGAGGAGCTGAGAGAGCACCGCCGCCTGGTCATCGACCTGCTGCTGTCAGACCACCCCCACGACTGCCTCACCTGCGAGCAGGCCGGCGGCTGCGACCTCCAGAAGTACGCCTACCTCCTCAACGTCAAAGACTCCGAGTACCGCGGCGAAAGCGTCTGGCCCGAGCCCGTCCAGGACGGCCCCGCCATCATCTACGACCAGAGCAAGTGCATCCTCTGCGGCCGCTGCATCCAGATCTGCCAGAACGTCCAGGTCACCGGCGCCGTCGACTTCATGGGGCGCGGCTTCCAGACCCGCGTCGGCCTCCCGCCCGGCCAGGATCGCGAAGCATCCGTCTGCGTAGAGTGCGGCAACTGCATCGACGTCTGCCCCACCGGCGCCCTCTCCTTCGCCGGCGCCCAGGGCAAGGGCCGCGGCTGGGACCTAGACCGAGTCACCACCGTCTGCCCCTACTGCGGCTGCGGCTGCCTCATGGAAATGCGCACCAAGGACGGCGCGATCGTCGCGATCAGAGGCATCCCCGCCCAGGGCGGCAGCCGCGGTCTGCTGTGCGTAAAAGGCCGTTTCGGGCTCGACTTCCTCGATCATAAGGATCGCCTGACGACGCCGCTCATTCGACGCCATGGCGAGCTCACGCCGGCCACATGGGAGGAAGCGCTCGACTACGTCGCGCGGCGGCTCACTGAGATCGAGGGGGGATCCGGGCCCGATGCCATCGGCGGCCTCGCCTCGGCCAAGTGCACTAACGAAGAAAACTACCTGATGCAGAAGTTCATGCGGGCCGTGATCGGAACCAACAACATCGATCACTGCGCTCGCCTCTGTCACGCGTCGACCGTGGTGGGGCTTGCCCGAGCATTCGGCAGCGGTGCCATGACGAATTCCATCGCCGACCTGGAAGAGGCCGAGGCCATCTTCGTGATCGGCTCCAACACGACAGAGTGTCATCCCGTGATCGGGGCCGCCATCAAGCGCGCGGTGAAGAGCGGACGAACTCGCCTCCTCGTCGCCGACCCGCGCGCCATCGAACTCACTGACTACGCCGAGCTCCACCTCCAGCACCGACCCGGCACCGACGTCGCCCTCATCAACGCCTTCGCCAACGTCATCTTCGCGGAAGGCCTCGAAGACAAGGACTTCATCGCCAAACGCACCGAGGGCATCGAAGAGCTCCGCAAGGCGGTCGCGCCCTACACCCCGGAGTTCGCCTCGAAGATCACCCGCGTCCCCGCCGAAGACATCCGCACGGCCGCCCGCCTCTACGCCTCTGCCGGCGCCGCCTCCATCGTCTACTCCATGGGCATCACCCAGCACACCACCGGCACCGACAACGTTCTCGCCCTCGCCAACCTCGCCATGCTCACCGGCGACATCGGCCGGCCCGGAACCGGCGTCAATCCCCTCCGCGGACAGAACAACGTCCAGGGCGCCTGCGACATGGGCGCGCTGCCGGATGTCTACCCCGGCTATCAGAGTGTCGCCGACGAGAACCTCCGCGCCAAGTTCGAGAAAGCCTGGGGCGTCCCGCTCCCGGCCGAGCCCGGGCTCACCGTCGTCGAGATCATGAACGCCGCCGCCGATGGCGACCTCAAGGCCCTCTTCATCATGGGCGAGAACCCCATGCTCTCCGACCCCGACATCACCCACGTCGAGGAGGCGCTGAAACGGCTGGACTTCCTGGTGGTGCAGGATATATTCCTCACCGAAACCGCGAAGCTCGCAGACGTCGTTCTGCCCGCGGCCGCCTTCGCCGAGAAGGAGGGCACCTTCACCAACACCGAGCGCCGCGTGCAGCGCGTCCGCAAGGGCCTCGAACCCCCCGGCCAAGCCCGCGTCGATTGGGACCTCCTCTGCGACCTCGCCCGCCGCATGGGCTATGACATGTCTTACTCAGGGCCGGCGGCGATCCAGGACGAGATCGCCTCCCTCACCCCCAGCTACGGAGGCCTCACCTACGACCGCCTCGAAACCGAATCGCTCCAATGGCCCTGCCCCACCAAAGACCACCCCGGCACGCCGATCCTCCACACCGAAAAGTTCACCCGCGGCCTCGGTAAGTTCCACCCTATCGAGTTCATCGAGGCGAAGGAGCTGCCCGACGACGACTACCCCTTCCTCCTCTCCACCGGCCGCATCCTCCAGCACTTCCATACCGGCACTATGTCGCGGCATTCCGAGGTGCTCGACACCCTCGTCTCCGTCGGCGCCATCGAGATCAACCCGCGCGACGCGGAGAAGCTCGGCCTCGCCGATGGAGACACGGCCGAGATTTCCTCCCGCCGGGGAAAGATCCAAATCGCGGCTCGCCTCACCGAACGCGTGCCCCCGGGCACCGTCTTCCTCGCCTTTCACTACCGCGAGGCGCCGGCGAACCGCCTCACCATCGCGGCTCTCGACCCGGTCGCCAAAATCCCCGAGTTCAAGGTATGTGCCGTAAGCGTAAGGCGGGCCGAATCATGACGAGCTTGGGCAGGCTATGAACTCACGTGTGATAAATGAGTTCGATTCGTCGACGAAGACGTCTGCCGCCGTCCTGGCGGGAGGGAACTCCGGGCGCTACGGCGGCTGCCCGAAGGGCCTCCTGAGGCTGCCGGGAGGCCGTTCCATCATCGAGAGGACGGTATCCGTAATCGCCTCCGCGGGGATCAGCGACATCGTTATCTGCTCGAACGACCCGCAGCCTTATCGCCATCTCGGACGCGAGATAGTCCCAGACAGGCGAGCGGGCGTAGGACCGTTGGCCGGCATCGAGGCCGCGCTGCTTCGCTATCGATCCCGCAGCGATTACCTGCTGATCTTGCCTTGCGATCTGCCCGCCATCACGGAGCGCGAGCTGCTGGCTCTCCAGGCGGGCCTGGCGAAGATGCACTCGCAGGTGGCCGTGGCCGTCACGCCCGACCGGCTCCCACACCCGTTGTGCGCCATCATCAGCACGAAGCTGGCGGGGGCCGTCAGCCGCGCCATCGATGAAGGCCGACGCAGTGTCGGCAAGCTGTGGCGCGCGCTCGATGCCCACCGCGTGCACTTCCCGGACCCTGCTCCCTTCTTCAACGTCAATACGCCCGAGGACTGGCACCGGTGGCTGCTCCAGACCCGCTTTTCGGAGGTCCCGCGGGCCTTCGATCTGCTGCGCGAGAAGAGACTTGGCTGAAGACGAGGCCGTGACAACCGAGCAGGCCTGGCGTCTTCGCAACGGATCCATCGTTCCCGAAGGGGCGCAGGTCATCGTCGAAGAGCCGCTTCAGATCATCGTCGACGGGACTCCGTATGCGGTCCTCATGCGCACTCCCGGCAACGATGTGCATCTCGCCGCCGGCTTTTGCCTGACCGAGGGATTGGTGGACTGCTCCGCGCACATCGGCGCCATTGCCTCCTGCCCGCAGGAGGAGGTAAACAGTGTCGCCGTAACGCGGGCCGGTGCTCCTGCCGCGACGGAACTGCGGCCGCCAAGCATGGCCGTGCGGTCGAGCTGCGGTCTCTGCGGCCGAGAGCAGATCGACGATCTGGCGCGCCGTTTGCCCACTATCGA
>CAZWRO010000013.1:14766-18152 GCA_964635365.1 uncultured bacterium
CCCCTGGTGGCCAGCGTGTCCGCCCCCACTAATCTGGCAATCGCGCTGGCGAAGCGTTTGGGCATCACCCTGGTCGGCTTCCTGCGCGAGCGCAGCCTTACTGTCTACGCCGGCGAGGAACGCGTGCAAGACCTTCCGGGCTAACAGACGCCGCACCGGTCAGTCCCGACCGGTGCTGTAGAGAGGAACCCGTCTGGGCGTCGAGCCTTGCGCGCAGACCGCCCAAACCCGCCGCTCTTCTCCCGTCTCGCCTCAGCCTATCAGTACTTTGTAGATGCAGAGGAAGCCGAGCAGCAGCACGACGACTCCGACTACCCGCTTGAGATCGACTTTCGAGTCCAGGTACTTGGTCATTGCCGCCGCGCAGGGCGCCGAGAGCATGGCTCCAAGCACGATCGGCACGGCCAGCGTCCACGTCGGGAAGATTCCTGAGGCCGCAAACCCAATCAACGCCACCAGACAGACCAAGCTTTCGGCCAGTGAAGTGCACCCCACCGCGCTCTTAGCTTCGCATCCCGACAGAACCTGGCCTCCGACTACGAGCGGACCGTAGCCGCCTCCACTCATCCCCTTGTTGAAAGAGCTCAACAGCCCCAGTCCCACCACCTTCGACCAGGAGAACCCGTACTTCCCGTTGCGCCGAGCCAGTATTATCACCCCCATGGCCGTGATCATCAGTGCGAAGTAGACCTTGGCATAGAACGTGGGTACGCGCGTCAAGAACTGCACCGCAACCAGTGCCCCGAAAATGCCCGCGCCTGCTAACACGGCCACTATGTTGGAATCACGCGACTTGAACTTGAAGTCGACGTTTCCCAGAACATGATGAAACCCGCCGGCCATCATCCCGGTCAGGAACTCCGAGAGAAGCACCACGGGGACGATTATCTTCAGTTCGTATCCCATGAGCAGGAGTATCGGGGTCAGCGTAGTCCCGTAGCCCATGCCGAGGGAGGAGTCAACGAACTCGCAGCAGAATGCCAGCAAGGCCAAGGAAAGCGGAAGCCAAAGCGGCACGGCCTGGTTCTTGGCCAGCACCGCCAGGACAGCAGCCACGCCGAGCGCCGCGAGAGCCGTCAAGCCCGGCAGATAGCTGGTCCACCTCCGCGTGATATACTCGTGGAGTACGTGCTCTCGTACGCTTTCGGCCGGGCTCGTATCGGGCATCTTCGTCTCCTAGCGAGTAGCCAGCGCTCGCGATTTCCGTTAACACTCCAATAGGAGTGTACGCTCTGACAAGAGTCTACACTCCAGATAGAGTGTTGTCAAGAGTATCCTCGCGATTTTCTCTTCTCATTGGCTGGGCCTCCAAGAGAGGGAGTGGCGCCCCGATTCGGCGCCGACGCCATGGCGCGAGGCGCCTCCCCAGCCCCGCTATCACCCACTACAACCGCCCGGTTCCCGTCAAGTCAACAGGAATCGCTTCGGTCCACGGCCAACTAAGGCATTTGAGCAGGCACTTATGAGCGAAGTCATCTATCTCAACGGCAGATTTGTGTCTGAAACCGAGGCGGTTGTCTCAGTCAACGACCGCGGCTTCCTCTTCGGCGACGCCGTCTACGAGTCTGTCCGCAGCCACGACGGCCGACTGTGGGCGCTGGACCGCCACCTGCTCCGGCTGGGCCGCAGTCTCGCGGCCATCGATATCCAGAATATCAGCGTGGGGGACGTGCACGAGGCGATAGCGACCGCCTATGAAGCCAGCGGCCTGCCGAATGGCGCGGTCTACATTCAGATCACCCGCGGGGTCGCTCCGCGGGCCCACGTCTATAGCCGCGACCTGACCCCCAATATCCTCGTGACCGTGCGCGACATTACCCCCATGCTCGCCGATGTCGATATGGACGGCGTGGCCGCCGCCACTCGTCCCGATCTAAGGTGGCGGCGCTGTGATATCAAGTCCACCAACCTGCTTGCCAACGTGCTCGCCAAGACCGAGGCGCACGACCAAGGCGCGCACGAAGCCATCCTGGTTGACGCCGACGGCTGTATCACCGAAGGGTGCTCGACCAGCGTCTTCTGGGTCCACGACGATCAACTCTTCACCACTCCCCCAGGACCGGCCATTCTGCCCGGCATCACGGAGGGATTGGTCATCGAGACCGCCCGCGATGAAGGCCTTGCCTTCGCCGAGGAGCGGGTGCCGCTGGAGCGTTTCCGAAGGTGCCGCGAGATCTTCCTCGCCGGCACCGGTCACGACGTCTGCCCGGTGACCACGCTCGATAACCAGCCTGTCGGAGATGGGCGAGCCGGCCCCATTACTCGCCATCTCCAACGAGCTTTCAGCGCCCGCGTGGCGGCGGGAGACGACGCACCGCGCTGATGCGTCTGTAAGCTGAAAGTCGCTGCCATCAGCGCTCGTACCAACTGCTGCAATCAGCGCTTGCACCATCGGGAGGGGCGATGCTAGTAGGTGACCTTGTCTCAATAACTCGCGCGCCGGCCGTGGTTTCCTTGGGTGATGTCGAACGGCTGCGAGATGCGCTGAAGGCCGGAGGAGCCGCGGCGAGCGTCGAGTTGGACTCTCTTCTCGGGGGCTACCACCTGGGGGATCCAGAGACACGCGCGGCCTTCGAGGCGATGATCGAATCGCTCGGAAGGCGCGAGCCGCGCGGGGATGCCTTCGTAGTCCAAGGGGTTTACGGGGCGGGGAAGTCACACCTGGTGGCCGCCTTGGCGCTGCTCTGCGGACACCCCGAGCAGTCGTGGCCAATATTTCTTCGAACCCACCCCGAGTACGAGGGCGCGGTCCTTGGATTTCGCAAGTCTAGACTCGTTCTGTCGATTGCCCTTGACGAATACCCCACCCACTCCCATCCTCTCGAACACATCGTCCTATCGCGCCTTGAGGCCGAGCTGGCCTTGAGGCACGGCGTGGAGGTGGCCCTCAGCGAGCAGTCGCACCTGCTCGACCTGGTGGATCGCTATGTCTTCCCGCAGTTGTCCGAGGATCTCAGGGCCTGCGCGGCTGAGGGCGCGGGAGACACCTGGGAAGTCTTGCGAGAGCGTGCTCCCGACAGGGCGGCCGAGGTTGCGCTGGCTGTCATCAAGCGCACGGGCTTTCCACTGGACTGGCGGCGGTCGCGCGCCGAAGCCTGGGGCCTCCTGCGGGAAACTCTCCAAGCGCGCGAGATCGACGGGCCGCTGCTGGTGCTGGATGAGCTTGGTATCTTTCTGGCCGGGAAAGACCGGCAAGGGCTGAATGCTGACGCCTCCTTCCTGCAATACCTCGCCCAAGGAGCCGCGGGCCATCGCCAATGGCTAGTGTGCGTCACCCAGCGCGGTCTGGAGGAAGTGGGTGACATAGACCGGCGCACGGTGCGCCAGCTCAGAGATCGGTTCCGACGAGGATTCACCCTCGACCTGGCCGACCTGCCGTGGGTGGT
>CAZWRO010000013.1:18252-19497 GCA_964635365.1 uncultured bacterium
TGGCTCGAACTTCCGGCCAACCGACTCCTCACGCCGGACAGCGCTTTCGATGTTTTCCGCGACGAGCTTCCGTTGAGCTCGGAGGGCAGACGTTACCTTCATGCGTACGAAGTTACGTCGGCTAACCTGAGCTCTATCTATCCGTCCTCCGCAAGCCAGGCGGCGCTGGTTATGAAGGCCCTCACGTTCCTCAGCCTTGGCGAGCTTCGGTGGCCGGTCACGCGTCTGCGCGACGCTCTGGTGGGCTGCTGCGAGCCCCAGCTCTGGCAGGAGGAGGGTAGGCTGGAAGAGATCTTGATGGCGCTCTACCGGCGAGGAGCCTACGTGGAGCGCACGCGGGGCGCGGGTGAGGAAGCCGATGCGTACTACGTCGATGTCTCCTCGGACGCGTCGGAGCGCATCAGACAACGTCTGAACGAGATCGTGGCCGAACTTGGGGCGGAGGATTCTCGAATCCCAAGGGCGGCTATGGAGGCCTGCCGCGACTCGGCATTTCCGCTGGCAGGACTCGCGGAGCCGCGCCGCGTGCCCGTGGACTGGGAGCACGCGCAACGATACGTCTCGGTGGTGTGGCGCGACTTGTCCGATGCGCGACCGATGGAGCTGCAGAACTTGGTCGGCGCCTTCGAATCGCCCACAGTGAAGGAGGATGGCTACCTATTCCTCGGCTCGCCGACGGCAGACGGCGCCCGGCAGGCGGAGGTATGGCGTGAATGCGCCGCGCAGGTGAGAGGCCGATTCAAGGTGGGCTTCCTCGCGTGGCTGCCGGCGCGTCTGTCGGAAACAGAGCGCGAGCATCTGGTCGAGCATGCCGCCTTGGCGCACATCGTCAGCGACCGCACTTTCGCCAGTCGTCACGACACCGAGCTGCGAGCCAAGCTCCACGATCGGTGGGTCGATTCCGAGGCCGAGGTGCAGCGCATGTTGCCGCGCGCCTACTACGCCGGCCGGATCGTCAGCCTGGAGGGTGAGGCGGCCATAGAACCCGAGCGACTCTCGACGCTCCTCGGGGACTGGGAGGACACCATGCGTGCCGCCTTCGACACAGCCTTCCGCACCATCTTCCCTCGGTTCCCCGCGGTCGCTCCGGGGAGGCGGCTCGTCGGCCGAACTCACACCAATCAAGTGATCGATCAGTTTGTGAGGCCGGCCGAGGTGCATCTGCCTCCGGCCTCCGCGTTGGAGGCCTACCTGACCGCCTACGCACGTCCGCTCGGGCTGGTCGAGGGCGAAGACAGGCACCTG
>CAZWRO010000013.1:19597-21073 GCA_964635365.1 uncultured bacterium
GTGGCGGCCCCGTTGGGCGACGCTCTGCCTTATGTCATGCGAGGAGCAGCCTTGCGCGGCGAGGCCGCCGAGCAAGCACGGTGTTTGTGGGAAGCGGCTGTCGGCAACGCCGCCGGGGAGTGGGATCTGTCTGCTCAGGAGCAGGCCTGGGGAGAGATGATAGGCTGGGCGCAACATCTCTTGACGACCGCGGAAGACCGCCGGAGCGCGGTCGCGCGCGCGGCAGCAGCAACGGGACAGGGGCCGCGTGACTGGGAATGGGCATTGGAAGCGCTTTCCAGCTGTGAGGCAGTGGCCGGCGCCGTGGACGCTTCCTTGACTTCTCGGGCCGGCTTGAGGAAGCTCGTCGATGCGGCCCGGCGACTTCCCGGCGGCCTCAAGGCGGCCTGTGAGCACTTGGCGACCTGGCGCGACTGCGAACGCTTCCTCTCCACACGCTTAGATATCGTTGCGCACCTGTACGGGTTGGTGACCGACGGCAGAGTGCGAGTCCCCGAAGGATCGTTGCTCGCGCGGGAGCGACGGGCGGTGCTGGAGGCGTTTTCCTCGCCCCAACGAGTGGTCGCGAATACGGCCGATGTCGAGGCGACGGCAAATAGATGGCTTGAGGCCTATCGGCGGCACTATCTTGCTTGGCATGCAAGGGCTCACGCACCGGCAAGGATGGCGGGATACGCGAAGCTGCGCGAGTCGGGCGTGATGGCGGCGGCGCGGCGCCTGGCGCGCGCCGGCCTGCTGACGGTCGAGGTGGGCGCAATCGAGGCGGAGGCGAACCGCGCTCTTGAGCAGCGCTGTTTGGCCGGGGATCCGCTGCCGCGCGGGGCCGTGGTCTGCACGATCTGCGGCCTTGCGCTGGGCGAAGAACCGACGCCGGCCGACCCCGCGGCGCTCGTGATACGCGCGGAGGAGGCCCTTACAAGACAGCGGGATGAGTTGCGCGCTCACGGCGAGCTATTGCGGCGACGCGCGGCCGGCGGCGGTGACCCGCAAGTGATAGAGGCCGTTGAGAAGCTCTTAGATGATTCGGGTGGGTCGCCTCCCCAGGCGATCAGCGAGGTCTTATCGCCCCCAGTGATAGAGTGGATAAGGAAGCAGCTCGGTCAGCCCAAGGCGCAGCGTCGGGAGTTGAACGCCCTGGAGGCGAAGTTGCGCGGAAGAGAGGTGGCGAAAAAGGAGGTCATGCGAATCGTCGACGAATGGCTCCAAGCCGGCGAGGATGATGTTGTCGAAGTGGTGTGAGAGTCGGCGCGGGCGCGCAGTAAAAGACGGCGACGATTGACTGCGATTGCGCGGAAGGGCGGCCCGCTTCCTTTGGCCGGAGGTCATTTGAGGGCCTCGAAATACCTTGCTTAGTGGCCAAGCGTCGAGGGGCGTTTTGAACGGCTTTAAGGGGGGTCAGGAGGCGAAAATCGGGGGTGCTGGCGCGGGGATGTCCGGACAATTTTCGGACATGTCCGGACATGTCCGGACATGTCC
>CAZWRO010000014.1:0-9014 GCA_964635365.1 uncultured bacterium
CCTCGAAGGGGCCGCGGCCGGTGTAGACCTTGAAGGGGTCGTAGCCGAGGATGGCAAGGTGGGCGGTGTCGCTGCCGGGGCGGATGCCGGGGCCGATGGGGTCCATCTGGCCGCACTCGCCCTCGGCGGCGACGCGGTCGAGCATGGGGGTGTCGGCGACTTCGAGCGGAGTGCGTCCGTCGAGGTCGGCGACCGGGCGGTCGGCGAGGCCGTCGCCAATGATGATGGCGGCTTTAGTGCGTTTGGTCATCGGTCATTTCCTCTAGCAGACAGAGTGTAGAGGCTTCAGGGCGGCACGATCTTGCCGAGCACGACGGGGCGCTCAGCCCCGGTTGCGCCGGGGATGTTGGCCGGTTGGCCCAGCATGGTTTCGTGGCCGAGGATGGCGAAGGCCAGCGCCTCTTTGGCGTCGCCTCGCAGGCCGAAGTCTTCGTGGAGGAAGATGGTCATGCCGGGCAAGCGATCCTGAAGCATTCGCCTTATCGTCGTATTATAACTTCCGCCTCCGCCGAGGACAACCTCGTCGATGGCCTGTTCGGGCAGGATGAAATTGCGGTAGCTGGCGGCTATCGACTCGGCGGTGAAGGCGGTGGCCGTGGCGAGGAGATCGTCGGCGGAGATGTTGCGGTCTTGCGCCTTTTGGAGCAGTTTCCCGACGAACTCCGCGCCGAACTGCTCGCGGCCGGTGGATTTCGGAGGCTTTTGGGCGAGGAAGTCGTGGCCCATTAGCCATTGCAGGAGGTCTTCGTCGACGCGACCGAGGGCGGCGAGGGCGCCATCTTTGTCGAAGGACATTTCGCCGTGGGTGAAGGCCTCGACGAGGGCGTCGATGATCATGTTCCCGGGGCCGGTGTCGAAGGCAGTGACGTCCTCGACGCGGCCGCCCGCGGGAAGCAGGGTGACGTTGGCGATGCCGCCGATGTTCTGCACGGCGCGGGTCTTGGTGGGATGGTGAAAGAGGGCGTAGTCGGCGTAAGGCACCAGCGGCGCGCCCTGGCCTCCGGCGGCGATGTCGCGGGGGCGGAAGTCGGCCACCACGGGGACGCCGGTGAGGTGGGCGATGAGGGCCGGCTCGCCGATCTGAAGGGTGGAGCCTCCTTCCGGTCCGGCATAGGGGCTGCCCGCGGGCAGGTGACAGACAGTCTGGCCGTGGGAGGCGATGAGGTCGATGTCGGAGGGCTGGCGACCCTCGCGTCGGAGGAGATCCAGAGTGGCCTCTGCGAAGAGGCGGCCGAGGGCGAAGTTCATGCGGCAGACGTCGACCACGGGGGTTTCCGGCGCGAAGAGGGCGAGGATCGCCTGGCGGACGCGGTGGCTGTAAGGGACGTGATGGAAGGCGACCAGAGAGGCCTCGATAGCGTCTCCCGATCCGGATAGGCTGGCGAGCAGGACGTCGATGCCGTCGGCCGAGGTGCCGGACATGAGGCCGATTACTTTGTGGACTTCCTTTTCTGCGTAGCGTGCGAGCGGGTTCATGTCCTTCTCACGGTCGGAGGTCAACGAGAATCGCGCCGGTGTAGTAGGCGGCGAGTATCTCCTCCGCGGTCTGGCCGGATAAGGCCCGGCCGCGGGCGCCCCACTGGCAGAGGCCGAGGCCGTGTCCGTGGCCGCGTCCCTGGAACGAGAAGCCGACGGGCGCGCCTTGTGCGTTCGACTCGACGGACAGCTCGAAGGCGGTGCTGCGCAGACCCCGCGGCCCGGCATAGCCTTCGCCGAAGAGCCAGCGGATGGCATCGCCTCGCACTCGGTAGGTGTCGGTGGTGGTCGCGATTTCGAGCCATTCGGCGCGACCTCCGCTGCCGGCCGCCGCCAGGTGCAGGTTCTGGAGGCGCCCGGGTGATAGCCGAGGCTCGTACAGTACTCGAGGCAGGTTCGCTGCCAGCAGCCTGTCCGCCTGCCGACGGGAGAAGTGCTGCGACCAGCGGACGTCATGGTCTTGTGCGCAGTAGGGGACACCGTCGGGCGAGGGGCTGTCCGCAACCGAGAGGAGATAGGGCAGCAGCTTCCCCTGGCGGACGTCCCAGGCGGTGGAGGTGGCCCCGCCGCAGGCGGAGTGATAGAGCGCGTCGACGAGGAGCTCGTTCCAGGCGAGCACCAGGCCCGCGGTCTGCCGGGTGGCCTCCGCGGCGACGGAGTCGGGCGCAGGCTGGCCGGCGTAGGCCTGGCAGTGCACGCGCGCGCAGAGATCGGCCCCGTCGGCCTCGTGATCTCCGAGGTGGTACAAGGCGTAGGTGCGGGCGGCGACGGCCTGGGCCTTCATCGCCTCCAAGGGAAAAGTGCGGGGCATTTCGGCGGCCACCACGCCGGCCACGTAGGCGTCGAGGTCGACGTGCTCGACGAGGCGCAGGCCCCTGGACGTGGCGGACACCTCCAGCACTCCGGGATAGGAACCGCGCCGGCCCCAGCCTCCGCGAGAGGATACGGTGCTGGCGGCATTGTCGCCGGCGGGGCGGAAACGTAGCTGCGAGTCGGTTAGGTGGAAGCTGTCGGCTCGGGCGGAGACCTTACTGCGGGAGGGGCGAAGGGTGAGCATGGCGCCTGCGGCGACGGTGGCGAGTCTCTCGTCGGTGCGCGGGTTCTCGACGTAGAGCGCGGAGTGGGGCCGCACGTAGATGGCGTCGCTGTCCTTGAAGATGAGCAGCCGAACCTGGCTTTCGCCGGCGGCGTAGGGGCGCGCGCGGCAGACGGTGACTTCTCTGGGGAGGGCTCCGCTGACGTTGAGCTGCCAGCACAGGAGGGCCGCGCAGAGCCAGGGCGCGGCTGTCATTGCGGCCTCTCCTCGTGTCGGCGCAGCACTTCGGGCAGGTCGGCGAGAGTGTCGATGACCTCGTCGGCGCCGGCCTTCAGGAGTTCGGCCTCGGAGCTGCTGCCGGTCCGGACACCGACGCAGAGCCGCACACCGGCGGCAACGCCGGCCTGCATGTCGAAGATGTGGTCGCCGACGACGGCGGCGCAGTTGGGGCCGCGCCCAACGGCGGCGCAGTTGGGGCCGCGCCCGATAGCGGCCAGCGCGCGGTGGATATGATCGGGGTGGGGCTTGAGGTGAGGAACGTCGTCGCGCGTGAGCAGCACATCGTAATCGTCGAAGCCGTCGAGGACGAGCTGGCTGGCGGCGCGGCAGTTTCTGGTGATGAGAGCGATGGCGAGGCCGTCTCGGCGGAGTCGGGAGAGAGCTTCGGCGGCGCCGGGAAGCAGCTCGGCGGTGCGCGCGGATTCGATTTCCATCTCGATCACGGCGGCTTCGGCTTCTTCGCGGAATCGGGCCGCGCCGTCGGGGAGGCGGCTGGCAACGGCGCCGATCTGCTCGATGATGCCGCGTATCCCCAGCGCGGTGGTGTCCACGCCGTGGGCGGCGGCGAGGCGCCGAACCACGGCGCGCATGCCCTCGAAGTCGTAAGGGCAGGTCGCCACGGTTCCATCGACGTCCAGGATTACCGCCTCGATAAGGGCCACTGTTGGCGCTGCTCTGCTTCCGGAACCGCCGGGCCTAGCCCGAACCCGTAAGGATCAGCCGGGCCGTCCCACGATGAGGCTGGCGTTGTGTCCCCCGAAGCCGAAGGAGTTGCTCATGGCGATGGCGACGGGTTGCTCCCGCGCTTCATTGGGGACGTAGTCGAGGTCACAGTCGGGATCGGGATTGTCCAGGTTGATGGTGGGCGGCACGACTTGGTCGCGAATGGCGAGCAGGCAGGAGATGAGCTCGACTCCGCCGGCGGCCCCGAGCAGATGGCCGGTCATGGACTTGGTAGAGCTGCACGGCACTTGGTCGGCGCGATCGCCGAACACGCGCTTCAGGGCGATGGTCTCGGCGGCATCGCCGGTGGGAGTAGCGGTGCCGTGCGTATTGACGTGGTCGATCTGATCCGCGGTCAACTTGGCATCGCCGAGGGCCGCTTCCATGGCCCGCGCCATGCCGTCGCCGTCGGGACAGGGCAGGGTGATGTGGTAGGCGTCTGCGCTCATGCCGTAGCCGAGGACCTCGCCGTGGCACTGGGCGCCGCGCCGGCGCGCGTGCTCGATTTCTTCGAGGATGACGATGCCCGCGCCCTCCGCCATGACGAAGCCATCGCGGTCGCGATCGAAGGGCCGGCTGGCGCGGGGTGGGTCGTCGTTGCGCCGAGAGAGGGCGCGCATGGAGCAGAATCCGGCCAGCGCTAAGGGCGACACGGCGGCCTCCGCGCCGCCGGCGATCATGATGTCGGCGTCGCCGCGACGGATGATTTCGGAGGCGTCGCCGATGGCGTGGGCGCCGCTGGCGCAGGCGGTGACGACGGCGGTGTTGGGGCCTCGCGCGTTGAAGCGCATAGCGACGCGGCCGGAGCCCATATCCATAATCATCATGGGGATGAAGAAGGGGCTGACGCGGCCGGGCCCTTTTTCGACGAGGATCTTGTGCTGCGCCTCCCAGGTCCAGGTGCCGCCGATGCCGGATCCGATCAGCACGCCGAAGCGGTTGCAGTCGATGGCGGCGGAGTCGATGCCGGCGTCGTCCACGGCCAGGCTCGCGGCGGCGATGGCGAACTGGACGAAGCGGTCGGTGTGGCGCACTTCCCTCGGCTCGAGCCAAACGGTAGGGTCGAAGTCTTTCACTTCACCGGCGACTTGAGAGGCGAAGTCAGAGGCATCGAAGAGGGTGATCGATGTTACGCCGGGCCGGCCGGCGCGCATGGCCTGCCAGGTAGGCTCACTTCCTATCCCGAGAGGCGTCACAGCGCCCATGCCGGTGACGACGACGCGTCGCTCCATCAGTACTCCCGCCGGTGATGTTATCGCCAGTACCGGTACGCGGCGTGGTGGAGATCCCGCGCGGGTACTGCCTCGTACGCGAAGCCGGTACTAGCCAGCCTTCTTGGCCTCGACGTAGCTCACAACGTCGGCAACTGTTTTGATCTTTTCTGCTTCTTCTTCTGGGATGTCGGGCAGCTCAAACTTCTCTTCGAGCGCCATGAGGAGCTCGACGAGTGTGAGCGAGTCGGCCCGAAGGTCCTCTTCGAAGGACGCGGTAGCAGTGACGAGAGACTTGTCGACACCCAGCTGTTCCGCGACCAGCGCCCGGACCTCTTCGAAGATGGTTGCGTCCATACGTAGCTACCTCCCTGGGAGCGTAACGCGCCCTATAGACGGTCTTCCGCAGACGGTCTTCCGCAAGTTCTGTTTCTTCGCCGCGAATCCTGCCTTCGGGCAGAAGGCATATCACATATACATCCCGCCGTCAACCTGCAACACCTGCCCGGTGACGTAATCCGCCGCCGGAGAAGCAAGGAAAGCCACGACCTCGGCCACGTCTTCGGGCTGGCCGAGGCGGCCCAAAGGAATGAGGGCGGAGAGCTTCTCGCGCGCGTTGTCGGACAGCCCCTCCGTCATGGCCGACACGATGAACCCGGGAGCGACGGCGTTGACGTTGATGCCCCGGACCGCCAGCTCCCGCGCCATGGATTTGGAGAGGGCGATGAGGCCGGCCTTGGAGGCGGCGTAGTTGGCCTGCCCCGCGTTGCCCATGAGTCCGACGACGGAGGCCATGTTGATGATGCGGCCGGAGCGCTGTCGGAGCATGACCTTGGCGGCGGCGCGGCTGCAGAGGAAGGCGCCGGTCAGGTTGATGTCCAGCACCATCTGCCACTGCTCGTCGGACATGCGAATGAGCAGCCCGTCCCGGGTGACGCCGGCGTTGTTGACGAGGATATCCAGGCGGCCGAACCGGTCCACCACTTGCTTTACCATGGCGTCGACCTGGGCCGAGTCGCGCACGTCGCCGGTGACGACGAGGGCTTCGCGGCCCCGCGCGCGGATCTCTTCGGCCACGCCTTCCAGCTCTTGCCCGCCGTCTGCGATGTCGTTCAGGGCGAGGTTCGCCTGCTGCGCCAACCTAATTGCAATCGCTTTGCCGATGCCCCGCCTGGCCCCCGTAACCAGCGCAACGGCCGAGGAGTCGGAGCCTGTGTTCTCTCGCGGCGTGCTCACTTGTTCACCTCCTGCAAGAGCACCTGGAGCTCGTCGGGCGTCCCCACGGGAAGCACCCGCGCCTCCTCCGAGATGCGGCCGATGAGCTTGGTTAGCACTTGGCCCGGCCCGACCTCGACGAAGAGGTCCACCCCCTCCTTCATCATCCGCTGCACGGAGGCGGTCCACAGCACCGGGTTCGTCATCTGCTTCGCCATCGCCTGTCGCGCGTGCTCCGCGGTGGTCACGAGATCCGCGGTGGCGTTGGCGACGACGGGAATCCGAGGGTCGGCCAGCGGGAGTGCGGCGACGATCTCCGAGAAGGAATGGGCCGCATCCTCCATCAACGGAGAGTGGAAGGCGCCGGACACTCGTAAGGGGATCGCCATCCCGCGGGCGGCTTTGACGGCCTGCCTGACTTCGAACAAGGCCTCCATTTCGCCGGAGACGACGACTTGGCCTGGGGAGTTGAAGTTGGCCGGCACAACCACGCCCTCTCGCCCCGCCTCCTTGCAGGCCGCTTCCACCTGCGCGTCGGTGACTCCGATTACGGCCAGCATTCCGCCGGGCCGACGAGAGGCCGACTCTTCCATCAGCTCGCCGCGTCGGCGCACGAGCCTGACGGCCTGCTCGAAGTCGAGCACGCCGGCCGCCACCCAGGCGCCGAACTCGCCGAGGCTGTGTCCGGCCGCGATCCGGGGGGCAAGACCGCGCTCTTGCAGCACGGCCAGCCAGGCCGCGGAGGTGGCGAGCAAGGCGGGCTGAGCGATGTCGGTGCGGGTGAGGACTTCGTCGCTGCCGGTGGTGCAGAGCTCGGCGAGGTTCAACCCGAGCACTTCGCCCGCTTGCTCGAAGATGGCCCGCGCAGCCGGCTCCTGAGCCAGCAACTCGGCCGCCATACCGGTGTGCTGGGAGGCTTGTCCCGGGAACACGAAGGCCAGATTGGCGTCGGGAGCTACCACTGGATCACCATCGTACCCCAGGCCAGCCCCGCGCCGAAGCTGGTGAGCAGCACGTGGTCGCCGGGCTTGATCCGGCCTTCCTGCACGACCTCATCGAGGGCGATGGGGATGGAGGCGGCGGAGGTGTTGCCGTAGCGATCGAGGTTGCAGATGAACCGCTCGAAGGGGATATGGAGCCGCTTGACCGCGGCCTCGATGATGCGCATGTTGGCCTGGTGGGGAATAACGACGTCTATGTCGCTCATGGAGAGGCCGGCGCGGGCAACGGTTTCCTCGGAGGAATTGGTGAGTGCCCGCACGGCGAACTTGAAGACTTCGGGACCGTTCATTGTGAGGTAGTGAAGTCCCTCGGCGACGGTCTCGGGAGTGGTCGGTATTCTCGATCCACCGGCACGAATCTTGAGGGCATCGGCGTTGGTGCCGTCGTTGCCCAGCGAGTAGGCCAGGATGCCGCCCTCGGCCACCGGAGCGGCGACGGCAGCTCCCGCGCCGTCGCCAAAGAGCACGCAGGTGCCGCGGTCGCTCCAGTCCGTGATCCGGGAGAGAGTCTCGGACCCGATCACCAGGGCGCGCTGGTAGGCGCTGGTGGCGATCATCTCGCGGGCGACGGCGAGCCCGTACACGAAGCCGGTGCATCCCACATTGAGATCGAAGGCGGTGGGCCTCGGGATATCCAGCCGTTGCTGTAAGATGGAGGCGGTGCTGGGGAAGGCGGTGTCGGGGGTCACCGTGGCCACGATGAGGAGGTCGATATCGGCCGGCGCGACGCCGGCGCTATCCAGGGCCGCGCGGGCAGCGGCCTCGCTGAGGTCGGAGGTGGCGACCTCGGGATCGGCGATGCGTCGCTCCCGGATACCGGTGCGGGTGCGAATCCACTCATCCGAGGTGTCGACCATCTTTTCGAGGTCGAAGTTTGTCAGTATCCGAGGGGGCACGTAGGAGCCCGTCCCGACTATGCCAACGGCGCGGGGTTCACAGGTCAATCTTGGCGCTCACTCTGTAGGTCTGGGTTTTCGGGAACGGCGGTCTGGAGACGCTCTGAGTCTTCCTGCATGAGGGAGGAAAGTAGCTCGGCCACTACGCCCTGGTCGCCCAGCTCCTTGGCGACGCGGATGGCGCTTTCCACCGCGGTTGGTGTCGAGCGCCCGTGGGATATCACGCATATCCCTTGGACGCCGACGAGCAGCGCCCCTCCGTAGGAGGCGTAGTCGAGTCGCTGGGCGACGGTTCGCAGTTCGTTGCGAACCAGCCAGCCGGCCAGGCGGTTGTGCCAGCCACCGGAGAACCGCTGCTTCACGATTCCCCAGAAGAACTCACCGTATCCCTCTATCGCCTTCAGCAGCGCGTTTCCGACAAATCCGTCGCAGACGACGACGTCGATCTCGCCATTGGCGATCTCTTGGCCCTCGATATTGCCGACGAAGTTGATGGACAGATCGCTTAGCAAGGCATAGGACTGCTTGATAAGGGCGTTGCCCTTGGAGGGCTCGGAGCCGATGTTGAGCAAGCCGACGCGCGGCCGCTCGACGTGAAGGAGACACTCGGCATAGACGGAGCCCATGCGGGCGAAATCTCTCAGGTGCTCGGGGTGCGAGTCCACGGTCGCTCCGCCGTCCAGCACGACGGCGCGGCCCCGCCGAGTCGGCAGGAGCATGGCGATGGCGGGCCTCTCCACGCCGGGCAGCATTCCGAGCCGCAGGGCGGCCGCGCCCATGACGGCTCCAGAGTTGCCGGCGGAGACGACGCTGGAGGCGCGGCCTTCCTTGACGAGGTTCATGGCCACGACGATCGAGGCGTCTCGCTTGCGCAGCAGAGCCGATCCGGGTGATTCGTCCATGCCGATGACGGCTTCAGCGTGGACGATATCGAGGGTGGAGGGGAAGGGCTTGTGGCGGTCGAGCTCGGCCTCGAGCTGATGTTGATTGCCCACGAGCAGCACGGGGATGTTCAGGTTCCGGGCGGCCTGCACGGCACCCGCAACGGTGGCCTGGGGCGCGTGGTCGCCACCCATGGCGTCCAAGGCGACCGGAATCAAGAGCGTTCACTCCCCTCCCAAGGGGCTCGCGGTACGGAGGCGCCGGGTGCGGAGATGCTGGGCACCGAGATGCTAGG
>CAZWRO010000014.1:9114-20525 GCA_964635365.1 uncultured bacterium
GGCACCGAGATGCTAGGTTTGGCCACGGTGCACTCTCTGCTTGATCTCGATGACAGATTTGCCGCCGTAGTTGCCACAGGCGGGACAAGCGCGGTGGGGCAGCCTCAGCGCCCGGCAGTCGGGGCAGGGCGAGAGCTGCGGGGCCTTCAGTGCCCACTGGGCGCGGCGCTTATTCTGTCGACTTCTGGAATGTCGTCTCTTGGGCAGCGGCAATGTAATCGCCTCCAATCCGCGTGTCGTACCTGGTTTTCTAAACGTCCGTCTCTCCGGCGGCCTCGTCCAGAAGCTCGCCGAGCTTGGCCCAGCGGTTGTCCGTGCTCTGGAGACGGCATTCGCAGGGCCCTTGGTTGAGATTCTGCCCGCAGCTCGGACACAACCCCCGACAGTCGGGGCTACAGACGAAGCCCATGGGCACGGCGACCATCACTTGCTGGCGCACCAACTCGGAGACGTCCAGTACGTAATCTGAGATGGCCGAGGCTTCGGGCTCGTCTCGATCGATGGTCTCTACGTCTGAACTGGTGTGCTCAGACGCGAACTCCTCTTCCACACCGATCTCGACGGGCTGCTCGGCCTCTTCGAGACAGCGCACACAGCTGAGCACGAGCACTGCTCGCAGTTGGCCGCGGAGGAGCAGCAACGAACCTGTGTTCTCCGCAATTATCTCGCCCACCACCGGCCCCTTGGTGGAGACTCCTTCACTTGGGGCCAGATGTTCCGAGATGGCGTAGCAAGCGCGTGCGCCGGGCGTCCCTGCGATATTGGCTAGGTCGATCTTCAAGTTCGTGACCGCGCCGCGGCCCTAATCATACACGGAGGCAGAGGCTTGTCAAGCAGTCGCCTTGAAAGGGGTCTAAAGCTTCCACACGAGCCAATCCAGCCAGCCGAGTCGGCTGGCTGGCCCCTCGAGACTCGTTTCCTCCAGTCGGAGGGCTACTTTTCGTCGCCGGCGCTTTCCTCTTCGTTGGCTTCCTCGATGCGCTTCTCCAGACGAGAGAAAAGCTGCTCTGCATCTGGCGGGAAGAGCTCTTTTTCGACAAACCACTTCTGAGACTGGGGCGGGGCCGAGCGACGCATGTGCCGCTCCGGCTTCCAGCGGGCGAGCAGCAGGCAACTGCCCTTCTTGGTTTGAATCAGGCGCTGCTTGAAGGTGAGCCCGTCGCAGTCAGCGTCTGGTAGGTCGAGAGTGTTGAAGATAGAAACCGCCCTCCGGCCGACATATAGCACGGCGGTGTCGTCCACGTCGCTCACGTGATAGGTGTCGATCTTCTGCTTGACTACGTTCTCTTTACGGGTTATCCGGCGAGCACTGAAGCGCTGCATGGGCTCTAGAGATTCGCCCTCGAACGTGTGCTTGGCATGATCCGACGTACTCAATGCGGTCCTCCTTCCTGGGAAACCGAGGTCCGTAAGACATCAAAACGGGAGGATCCCTGGTCACTAAGGAGGATTCGACGCCTCGGAGGGTAGTCCTCCCGGCGAGAGAGCCGGAGTGTGCCGGAACGGAACACACTCAGCCGGTGGGTAGGGTAATCGCCAGCACGAAGCGCTGTAGGAACGTCTGAGCCGCTTCTTGGACCTGGGCCGGGGTGACGGCTTGGAGGGAGGCGGCGTAGCGCTCCTCGAAATCGCTTCCGAGGCCCAGGAGCTCGTACCAGGCCAGCGCGAAGGCCTGGTCCTTCATGCGCTGGTGGCTGAGGAGGTAGCTCCCGATGAGGTGGCGCTTTGTCCGCGCCAGCTCCTCCTCGGGCACAGGCTCCTGACGGAGGTGCGTGAGCACGTCGAGGACGGCGGCTTTGGCGAGGTCGAGGTGCTGGCGATCGGTGGCCGTGTAGATGGCAAGATGGCTGGGCTCTCGCAAGGTCGGGTAGAAGGAGGACACGTGATAGGCCAGGCTGCGCTGGTCCCGGAGGGCCCGTGGCAGTCGGGCGCGGGAGCCGCCCGTCAGCAATCCGTCGATGAGCTGCATGGCGTAGTAGTGGGGGGCATCGGCGAGCGGGGCCGGGAACCCGAGCACCATGTAGGCCAGGTTGGTCGGCAGCTCGCGGGCGACGAGTTCGGAGCTGGCCAGAGGCGCGACCGTGGCCTCGGGTCGCGGCGGCGCTTCTCCCCCGCCCCAATTCCCGAGCAGGCTGCGCACGGCCCGTCGTGCGCGCACCTGATCGACCCCTCCGCAGATGGCCAGCACGGCCTTGCCCGGAAGGTAGTACGCGGCATGGAAGGCGACGATATCTTGCCGCGTGATGGAGTCGAGGGAGGCCGGCTCGCCGAAGGTGGGGCGCGCATAAGGATGGCTTCGGTAGAAGCCTTCTCGAAAGGCGAGATAGGTCTCCTGAAACGGGTCCTGGCAGAAGGCGTCGGCCGCCTCCACGGCGGCGACTTTCTGTCTATCGACCGCTTCCGGGGAGAAGGCCGGATTGCGGACCGCATCGGCGAGCAACTCCAGCGCCACCTCGAACCCGTCGGAGGGCACGACGGCGTAGATCTCAACGTAGTCGAGGCCGGCGGAGGCGTCGGCGACGCCTCCCGCGGCCGCCAGCCGGCGCGCCATGGATTCCCCGGACTCGTTGGTGGTTCCGCGCATCAGCAGTCGCTGAGTGAGGGCGCGGATTCCTGCCTGTCGCGCCGGCTCGTCTTCGGCGGAGATATCGAGGAGCAGGTCGATGGCCACGATGTCCGTTGCTTCGTCCGACTCCACGATCAGGCGCAGGCCGTTGGGTTGGGCAAACGCCTCTGCGACGGCCGCGAGGAGCGGAGATGGGAGGGCCATCAGCACCAGAGCAAGTAGGAGAAGCCGTTTCATTGCTCGGCACTCTCCGGGATGAGTAGGATCCATACCGGCTCCGCGGCGTACCAAGAGGCCACCCAGGAGACGTCCCTGGGCCTGAGCGATCGCACGCGGGGCGAGTAGTAGGTGGCCGCCCGGTAGCTGTCGATGGCCTCGTAGAAGCCGAGGGTGGCGGCCTGGTCGGAGGGGATTTCGTTGGCGAAGGAGTACCCGGCCGCCAGCAGCCGCTTGCCCGCGCCAAGCTCGGCGGGGGGTACCGGCTCGGCCGCCAGCCGGGCCAATTCGGAGCGGATGACCTGCCTGACTTCGGGAACGCGCTGGGGATCGCAGGCCGCCCACACGCCGAAGAGCGCCCGGTCGCGCGAGGTGAGGAAGTCCACACCGACGGCGCTGGCGAGCTGCTGGGTCTCGCGAAGCGCGGTCACGAGGCGGCCCGAGTTTCCGTGGCTGAGCAGCGTAATTAGCAGATCGCTGGCGCAGACCTGCCGGTATTCATCGGCGGCGGGGCCGATGAAGGCGGCCATTATATAGGCCTGGCGGAAGGGGGTTCTCACCATCACCTCCGCGCCCGGGGCCGGCCGCGGGGGGACTTCTCGGCTGCGCGGCGGCAGCGGCCTGGGGAGCAGGCCTCCGAAAAGGGCTTCGACGGTGGCGAGCGCGTCATCGAAGGCGAGGTTGCCGACGATCACGACGGCCATGTTGTTGGGCACGTACCAGGCGCGGTGGAAGGCCCCGACCTGGCCGCTGGTGATGGAGCTGACGGCGGTCCTGTCGCCCTCGATTCTCTGGCTGTAGGGGTGGCCTGTTCCGTAGAGTTCTTCGAAGGCGAGGTCGTTTAGGATCGCCCGCGGCAAGTCTCCGCGCTCGGCCGATTCCTGGAAGATGGCGGCCCCCTCCCGGCGGATGGCGCTCCCCTCGAAGCTGCTCTGCAGCACCATCCGGCTGAGGGCCGTCAAGGCCAGGGTGAGATTGCCGGCGGGAACCGTGGCGTAGAAGCGCGTGTAGTCCCGGAGGGTTCCGGCGTTGGTGATGCCGCCCACGTCTTCGATGGGGCCGCAGGGATTCTCCCCCGCTCCCCCCGTCCAGCAGAGATGCTCGAGCAGGTGGGCGATTCCGGGGGCCTCCGGGTAGTCGTCGGCCGATCCGACGCGGATGACGACTTCGGCGGAAACCACGGAGGTGGCCTCTCGCTCGCAGACGATGACGCGGAGGCCGTTGTTCAGCACCGCGCTCCGCACGGCGCCCGGTTCGAGCACGCCGGCCGAGGCCGAGGCGGCGGCGAGGGCCAACCACAGGGCGACACCGAGGAGCCCGGCGAGCGCAAGGCCGTGTTGCGGTCGCGCCGCGCGAAGGTTCATGCCTTCCAGCCTAGTTGCTCGGCCGTGATGGCGCCTATCGCCGGCTGGCCGGAGCAGACGCGGCGGACGTTGTCCACACAGTACCTTCCCATCTCCCAGTGGCGGCTGGGCACGGGCCCGGCCATGTGAGGGGTGAGGATGACATTGGGCAGGTCGCGCAGAGGGTGATCGGGCGGCAGCGGCTCCTCCGGGTCGAACACGTCGAGGGCGGCCTTGAAACGACCGGTCTTCAGCTCTTCCACCAGGGCCTTCATGTCGATCAGCGTGCCGCGGGCGGTGTTGATGAGAATGGCGCCGTCGGGAATCAGTCGCAGCCGCTCGGCGTCGATCAGGTGCTCTGTGGCGGGCACGCTCGCGGCGTGGAGCGAGATCACGCGGCAGGTGGTGAGGATCTCCTCCAGCGACGCGAGCCGGGCGCCCAGGGCCGCCATTTCGCCGGCCTCGGCGTGGGGGTCGAAGCAGAGCAGGTCCACCTCGAAGGGCTTCAGCACGGAGGCGAACGCGCGCCCGGTGGCCCCGAAGCCAATCAGGCCAACGCGCTGCCGGAAGAGGGTGTCCGGCGGGCCGAAACCCTCGACTTCCCACCGGCGTTCCTGCTTGAGGGCCTGGTTGTAGCGGGGGAGCTCGCGCAGAGAGGCCAGCGTCAGCAGCAGGGCCATTTCGCCGACGAACTGGGCGATGACCTCGGCCGAGCCGACGACCACGATGCCCTTTTGGAAGGCGGCTGGCTCGACATATGGCTTCACACTGCCCGCGGCGTGGGCGATGATCTTCAGTCGGGGGGCCGCGGCGACGACGCGCGCGGTGAAGCGGGGGGAGCCCCAAGTGGTGATGGCCGCCTCCACCTCGGGAATGGCTTCCAGAAGCTCGTCCTCGGTGAGCTTTCTCTCGACTTCCTGGTACCGGACTGCGGCAAAGCTCTCGAGCTCTGCCCGCACGTGGTCCGGGAGAATCTGCTCCAACAGCTTGCCGTGGGCGAGCACCAGAACGGTTGGCTTTGCCGCCGTCACTTCCATACCTCCGAAAGACCCGGATCTGCGCGACCTTGCAGGGTTCGACCGAGCCTTTCTGCGGAAGCCGGATCAGGTCCTTTGCCGCCGCCAACCGGAGCATTGCAGGAAAGCCGGGGCCGCGAGCCAAAACCTAGAATGGATCGGTGGGAGGGCAACCGCGAGCTGGGGCGAGCGTCGGTGCTGTGATGCTAACCGCAAGAGCCCACGTTCTGATGGTGCGGGGACCGCGCTGACGGCCGTGAGGCCGGCGGCTCGCCGGACCTAGGCGAACATCGTCGACCCGCGCACATCGCCGTCCGCGAAGTCGCCAACTGAACTGAGAGTGAGCATGAGCGAGGTGTCTCGCTGCAAGTTCTGTGGGGCCTTTACAGAGCAGGACGACAAGTTCTGCTGGTCCTGCGGCGCGGCGGTCGAGGAGGAGCGGGAGACACCTAAAGCGCGGCCCACGGCCGAGTCAGACCCGGAGACGGATCTGAGGTTGCGACGCGTCTATCTGGCGAGGAAGCGGGGCCAGTGGCAGGAGGCGGAGACGCTGGTGCAGGAGGCGCTCACGCACGATGCCGAGAGCGTTCCGGCCCTGACCTTGCTGGCGGAGATCCTCCGGCAGAAGGGCGACCTGGTGGGGGCGGTGGAGGCGGCCCAGCGCGCGACGGACGCGGCGCAGGTGAAGGGCGCGACGCCGGGGGTGCTGCGCCGGGCACGGGAGGAGCGCTCGCAGATTCAGCAGCAAGCATTGCGCGGGGTGGCCGGTCGAGTTCCAGGTACGAGCTGGAATCTGATCAGCCTGCTGAGTATGCCCGGGTTGACTTGGTACCAGTCCGGCCGTTTCTATCTGCTGCTCACGGTGCTGGGAGTCGCCGGGCTCTTTCTCGCCCTGGTATCGGCTCTGCGCGGCCACACGTTGGGCTATCTTTGGTTCGGGATCAGCCTCGCGTCGGCAGGATGGTGCTATCAGGACGCGGAAACCCGCAGGCAGTCGAGCCTTTTCTGGGGGCCGTTCGTGCTCTGTCTGGGGCCGTTCGGCCTGGCCATATACTTGCTATCGAGGTAGTCTGAAAGATGGTGCTATGCACAGGATAGGGGTCTTCACAAGCGGCGGAGATGCGCCCGGTATGAACGCCGGACTCCGGGCGGTGGTGAGGAGCGCGATTCACGCCGGCCGCCGCGTGGTCGGGATTCGGCGCGGCTACGTGGGGATGCTGAACGGCGAGTTCCAGGAGATGGGCCCGACGTCGGTGTCGAACATCGTCCATCTCGGCGGCACCATCCTGAAGACAGGACGGTCGCCGGAGTTCTACGAGGCCGAGTGGCGCGCGAAGGCGGCCGCGCGATTGCGGGAGGCCGGCATAGAGGGATTGGTGGCGATTGGAGGCGATGGCACGTTCCACGGCGCGCACAAGCTCTGGGAGGAGCAGAAGATCCCAATCATCGGCATGCCGGCCACCATCGACAACGACGTCTACGGGACGGATGCCACCATCGGCTTCGACACCGCGGTCAACATCTGCGTGGAGGCAATCGACCGCATACGCGATACCGCGACCAGCCACGACCGGCTCTTCTTCGTGGAGGTGATGGGGCGACAGGCGGGATTCATCGCCCTGAACGTAGGGGCGGCCGGCGGGGCCGAGATGATCGTCGTGCCGGAGACGCCAAAGACGCCAACCGAGATTTACGAGACTATCGAAGTGGGGATCGCCCGCGGCAAGTCGAGCAGCATCATCGTCGTGGCGGAGGGCGACGAAGAGGGCGGCGCGCTGGAGATAGCTCGGAAGGTGCAGAAGATGGGGCCGGTGGAGTGCCGGGTCTGCATCCTGGGCCACACGCAGCGCGGCGGCAACCCCAGCGCGCCGGATCGGGTGCTGGCCAGCCGCCTGGGGGCCGCCGCGGTGGAGGCGTTGCTGGCGGGCGAGTCGGACAAGATGGTGGGGCAGGTGGGCAACAAGCTGGTGCGCACGCCGCTGCCCGAGACGTGGGAGAAGAAGAAGGCTTTCGACCGAGGTTTACTGGAGCTGGCCAAAGTGTTGGCGACCTAATCGCCCGAGCGGCCGAAAGGAGAGCCGGGAGGTTGGTAGCTTCCAAGGAATTGGTCGTCCGCGCCCGACGGAACGGCTGTGCCGTCGACGTGCGGAAGTGCGACTTTCGGAAGGTTCCGGCTCCGGCGCGCGAGGCGATGCAGCAGGCGGTGATGAATCGCAGGTCCGTCTTCGGTTCGGCGGGGAAAGCCTGAGCGGGGGCTGACATGGCAGCCGGACTCGCGGTGATTATCATTGGGGCTGATCGCGAGCCCAGCACGTCGCTCGTCGAGGCCGTGGGTCGATTCGACTATGAACCTGCGCTGATCGCCTGGCCCGCCTCTCAGGTTAAATGGAACGGCGCTCCGCCGCTGGCGGTGATGGTGGACTTCCGCGTGCTTGGCGTGGATGCGCGAGCGGCCTGCCGAGCGGCGCGCGAGAACCGCTCCTTTCGCGCAGCTCCGCTCATCGCAGTGGTGGCCGAGCAGGAGGCCCCGCGGCTCGACCTGTCGCTCGGATTCGACGACCTGCTCCTGTCGCCATACCGGCTGTCGGAGCTGGCCGCGCGCCTGCGGCTGATCCGGTGGCGCGCCGAGATCGACGCCGCACCGGCCGTGCTCCGCGCGGGTGCGCTCGCCATAGACGAGGTCAGCTATCAGGTTAGGATCGAACGGCGCCCGGTCGAACTCACGCTGAAAGAGTATCAGCTCTTGCTGTTTCTGATGAAGAACGCCGGTCGTGTGCTCACCCGCGAGGAGCTGCTCGGCTGGGTCTGGGGGCACGACTACTTCGGCGGGACGCGGACGGTGGATGTGCATATCCGGCGCCTCCGGGCGAAGACGGCGGAGGCGGGGGACTTGATCGAGACGGTGCGGGGTGTGGGATACCGGCTTTCCGTACCGGATCCATAGGCGCGAAACTGTTTCCTCGCCGAAACACGCTGGAAACATGGCCCTGCTAGTCTGGGAGAGATCTCAGACTTCAGTGCAAGGAGCTGCCTCATGGCGAACGATCCCGAGCAAGTGCAATATATAGTGAACAAGGCGAAGGAGCACGACGTCAAGTTCATCCGGCTCTGGTTCACGGATATCCTAGGGTTCTTGAAGAGCTTCGCCATCACCGCAGAGGAGCTGGAGCTGTCGCTGGTCGATGGGCAGGGCTTCGACGGTTCCTCGATTCAGGGATTCGCGCGAATAGACGAGAGCGACATGGTCGCTTTGCCCGATCCCTCCACTTTCGCCATTCTGCCGTGGCGGCCGACGGAGGGAGGGGGCGTCGCGCGTATGTTCTGCGACATTCTGCAACCAGACGGTACCCCGTACATCGGCGATCCGCGGTACGTGCTGAGGCGGGCACTGAAGCGCGCCGCCGACATGGGCTTCACCTATTATGTGGGGCCGGAGCTGGAGTTCTTCCTGTTCCGCGACTCGGGCAGCAAGCCGGAGGTGCTCGACCGTGGCGGCTACTTCGACATGACGCCTCTCGACATCGCCAGCGACGTCCGCCGGGAAACCGTGCTGACTTTGGAGCAGATGGGGATAGGCGTGGAGTACAGCCATCACGAGGTCGCGCCCAGCCAGCACGAGATAGACCTGCGCTACACCGACGCGCTCACCATGGCCGACAACGCGATGACCTACCGGCTGGTGGTCAAAGAGGTGGCGCTCAAGCACGGCTGCCACGCCACGTTCATGCCCAAGCCGCTCTTCGGACAGAACGGCAGCGGAATGCACACTCACCAGTCTCTCTTCCGAGGCGACAAGAACGCTTTCTTCGATCCCAAGGCCGAGGACCATCTGTCGCAGACTGCGCGTCAGTTCATTGCGGGCCTGCTGCACCACGCGCGCGAGATCACGGTGGTCACGAATCAGTGGGTGAACAGCTTCAAGCGATTGGTGCCGGGATACGAGGCGCCCACCTACCTGTCCTGGGCGCTGCGGAATCGCTCCGACCTGATTCGCGTTCCCACCTACAAGCCGGGGAGGGAGAACGCTACGCGCATCGAGTACCGCGCGCCCGATCCGGCCTGCAATCCGTATCTGGCTTTCGCGGTGATGTTGGTGGCCGGTCTCGACGGCATCGAGAAGAATTACGAGTGCCCGGCTCCGGTCGCGCGCAATGTATACGAAATGACACCGGAGGAGCGCGCCGAACTCGACATCGGCGAGCTGCCCGGAGACTTGTGGGATGCGATCGAGGTCGCCGAGGAGAGCGAGTTGCTCCAGCGAGCTCTGGGCGATCACGTCTTCGAACGTTTCATAGCCAACAAGAAGATCGAGTGGCAAGAATACCGAGAACAGGTGACGGCGTATGAGCTGGAGCGCTACCTGCCCGTTCTCTGAACACGGACGCGGACGAGGCGAGCGTTATGGTCGATCTGAGCATAGACGCGGAGAAGATTGCACAAGAGGCCGAGCAGTTCATCAGCTCTCAAGTCACAGGCGCTAAGGCCGAGGGAGCCGTGATGGGGCTGTCGGGAGGGCTGGACTCCGCCACGGTCGCCTTCTTGGCGGCGGCCGCCCTCGGCCCCGACCGCGTGTGGCCGCTGATCCTCCCCTATCGAGCCAGCAGTCCGGAAAGCAGCGCCGACGCGAAGCTGGTGGCGGAAGCGCTCGACCTCGAACCGACGGTGCTGGATGTCTCCCCCCAGGTAGATGCTTACTTCGAAGCGATCGGCGAGCGAACTGCTCTGCGAGTGGGCAACAAGCTCGCCCGCGAGCGCATGACCATCCTCTACGATCAGGCGAAGGCGCGCGGCGCGCTGGTGCTCGGCACGGGGAACCGAACCGAAGCGCTGCTGGGATACACGACGCTCTGGGGCGATATGGCGTGTGACTTGTCCCCACTCGGGGGCCTCTACAAGGCCCAGGTGCGTCAGCTCGCAGCTTCGCTCGGCGTGCCGAAGAGGATCATCAATAAGCCGCCCACGGCCGATCTCTGGCCGGGGCAGACCGATGAGGGTGAGATGGGGGTGAGCTACGAGACCGCGGACGCGCTGCTCCACCTCCTGGTGGACCGGCGTTTGCGGCAGCGCGAGATCGAGGAGCAGGGTTACGATGCGGCGGATATCCGGCACGTCCGACGCTTGCTGCGCGGGAGCGCACACAAGCGCTGCCTGCCACCCTCGCCGAAGCCGCCCTCTCGCAAGTAACGCCTCGGCCGACCCGACCTCCGAGCTCTCCCGCGCGGTGCGGCCGCTAGCCGCGTCGCTCCTGCAGAAACGTTTCCACCGCCTGCGCCGTGGGCATGGACGGCTGCGCGCCGAGCTTCAGGCAGGCTAGCGCGCCGGCGGCGTTGGCTCGCGCTATCGCTTTGGCCATATCCAGGCCGGAGGCGAGGCCGACGGTGAGGCAGGCGCTGAACGCGTCGCCCGCCGCCGTGGTATCGACTGGCTCGACGGCGAAGGCGGGGAAATGCTCCTCGCCGCCCGGCCCCGACCAGTAGGCGCCGCGCGCCCCGAGCTTCAACACCACGTCGGCCGCGCCCATCTCCCGGAGGCGAGCGGCCGCGCGCCGGGCGTCGCTCATCTCCCGCACCTCGATACCGGTCAGAGCCTCCGCTTCCGTCTCGTTGGGCGAGATGAGATCCACCATCGCGGGGAGGCCGGCCTCGCACGCGGCCGGAGTGACGGGTCCGGCGTCCAGCACGCATCGCACACCCCGCGCGCGGGCGGCCGCGGCCACACCTGTCACCACTTCGATGGGCATTTCGAGCGGCATCATCACCGCGTCGACGTGGGGCAGCAGCTCGGCGGCGACGGCAACGTCATCTTCTGCCAGCAGCCAGTTTGCTCCCGCCATGACGACGATTCGGTTGTCGCCGGCCTCTTCGAGCAAGATAAGAGCGGTGCCGCTCGAGGCGCCCGGACACACGCGCACCGACTCCACGTTCACGCCATCGGCGGCGAGGCCGTCTCGCAGTTTGGCGCCGAACTCATCGTCACCCACCCGCCCGACCAGCGCGGTTTCGGCGCCCAGGCGGCTGCAGGCTACGGCCTGATTGCCTCCCTTTCCGCCGGGAGCCGTCTGCAGGTCCTCGCCGTGAACTGTTTCGCCCGCGCGAGGAACGCGGCGGCAGCGCACGATGAGATCCAGGTTGACGCTTCCGACCACCAGGACGCGGGGCTTCAAGCTGGCCTCCTGCTGTTGGCTGCGCGGCATCGGCGAGCTCGCCGTGTGTTGGTCTGCACACCCGAATAGGGGGACTGCCGGGCCTCTGTGTTCGGTGATGGCGGCCT
>CAZWRO010000015.1:0-6022 GCA_964635365.1 uncultured bacterium
AGAGGTGCGCCCTCGGACAGCTTGCTTTACGGGCTGCATGCTCTACCAGCAGCTTGCTTTACGGGAGGTTACTGCGCGTAATGACCAAGCTATGGACCAAATGTCTGCTGACGGCCTGCTCGGCACTGGCGCTCGTGATGGTTGCGGGCGCCACAGTTACGGCGGCAACTGAGGCCGTCCCGGATGACCCCCCGGCCGCGGCGCTGACCTTAGAGTCAGTGGTGGCGGAAGCCCTTGAAAGTAGCGCCGAGCTGGAGGCCGTGCGGGCGCACGTTCGGGCGGCCGAGGCCTCCATCGCTCCGGCGGGAGCGCTGCCCGATCCCATGCTATCCCTCTCCGTCTCCAACGTGCCCGTCGGAGGAGTGCGCCTGGACGAAACGCCGATGAGCGGCGTCGAGCTGGGCCTCTCCCAGTTCGTGCCGGGCGGCGGCAAGCGGAGGCTCAGGCGTCAACTGTGCGAGCTCGAAGTAGTGGCGTTACGCGCCCGCTACCAGGACAGGCGGAACGACCTCGTGCGGCATGTCCGGCGCGCCTACTACGACCTGCAATACCTAGACGCAGCCGCGGTCATCGCCGAGCAGAACAAAGACCTCGCGCAGGACCTGCTGGCGACGGCGGAAGCCCGCTATGCCACCGGCGGCGGCCTGCAACAAGACGTGTTCCGCGCCCAGGTGCGGCTGTCGC
Source organism: uncultured bacterium (assembly GCA_964635365.1). Taxonomy (GTDB): domain Bacteria; phylum Armatimonadota; class Hebobacteria; order Hebobacterales; family Hebobacteraceae; genus CAZWRO01. The sequence goes on from CAZWRO010000015.1 coordinate 685, forward strand.
GAATGATCGACTCCGTGGTGGCCCTGCGGCAGCGCCGCGCGGCCGCCGCGGTGCGTCTCAACCGGCTGCTCTATCGACCGGCCTCCCAACCCGTGCCGGCTCCACCGCCGCTGACGCGCACCCACTTTCCTCCGGCCGACCGGGCGTTGGGGATTCGCGCCGTGGAGAGCAACCCGCGGCTTGCGGAGGCGCGCACGCGGGTGGAGCAGATGCAGACCCAGGCGCGCCTGGCCGCGGAGGGCATCCGGCCGAACTTCACCCTGGGGTTCAAGTACCGCTTCCGCCAGGAAGTCCCCATGGATCCGGTGCGGGGAGAGGACTTCTGGTCCGCCTCCGCCGCCATTAACTTGCCTTGGATCCGCCGCAGCCAGAGAGTGGACCAGGAGGTGGCGGGTGCCCAGGCGCAGCGGCTGGCGGCCGCCTCGAACCTGGAGGCCCTGCTCAACGAAATCACCGCGCGGACAGACGAGTTGCTGGTCGAGATCATGCGCGATAACGAGCAGCTCTCCCTGCTGGAAACCGGGTTGCTGCCGCAGGCGGAAGGGGCCCTGGCCTCCTCCATGGCCGCCTACGCCACCGGACAGGTTAGTTTCCTGACCTTGATCGACAACCAGATGAATCTCTACCAGCTACAGCTACAGCGGCTGGACCTGATCGCCGACCACGAGCGGAACCTGGCCGACCTCGAGTATCTGGTGGGCGAGCCGCTGGCTGCTGAGAGCCCGGCCATGGAGGTGAGCGGTGATGCGCACTGAGATGCTGTCTCACGGACGCGCCTGGATCACCGCGCTGGTGATTGTGGCCGTACTGGTGGTCGCAGGCGGCGTCTATTACGCGGCCACGCGAGGCGGAGACGAGGGTGCGACCGAAACCTCCGAGCTGTGGACGTGCCCCATGCATCCCTCGGTCATCCGGCCCGAGCCGGGACAGTGCCCCATCTGCGGGATGGACCTGGTTCGGCTCGAAGAAACGCCGGAGGCCGCCAGCGGTGTCGCCGGACATGGTGTGGTCGAAATAGACCCCGAGCGCCAGCAGCTCATTGGCGTCGTCACCACCCCCGTGCAGCGACGCGCGCTGGAGCAGGTCGTGCGCACGGTGGGCCGAGTCACCGTAGACGAATCGCGAGTCTCGCACGTCCACTCCAAGGTTAACGGATGGATCGAGACCCTCTACGCCAACGAAACCGGGCGCATCGCGCGCGCCGGAGAGCCATTGCTCACCATCTACAGCCCCGACCTCGTGAGCACTCAAGAGGAGTACCTGCTCGCCCTGCGCTCACGCGACCGGCTGGCGCAAAGCCCGTTTCCAGAGGTGGCGAGAAGCGGCGATACCCTACTGGAGGCGGCCCGCGAAAGGCTGCGGCTGTGGGACATCCCGGAGCAAGACATCCAGCGCCTGGAAGACACCGGCGAGGTGCGCCGGGCGCTCACCCTTTACTCGCCCACCACTGGTTATGTCATGGAGAAGCACGCCCTGGAGGGCATGCGCGTGACCCCGGGGATGGCGCTGTATACGCTGGTCGATCTCTCCCGGGTGTGGGTGGAGGCCGACGTCTACGAGTTCGAGGCCCCCTTGGTGCAGATGGGCCAGGCGGCCCGGCTGACGCTTCCCGCGCAGCCGGGGCGTGTCTTCCAAGGCGCCGTCAGCTACATCTACCCAACCGTGCAGGCGCAGACGCGCACCCTGAAAGCCCGGATTGAGTTTCCGAACCCGAGGCTGGAGCTCAAGCCAGACATGTACGCCGACGTAGAGATCCTCGTCCCCTCAGAAGAATCCCTCGCCATCCCGCAGGAGGCGGTGTTGGACTCGGGCACCAGACAGATCGTCTTCGTCCAAGAGGGCGAAGGCCGATTCCGCCCGCGAGAAGTCACGCTCGGATCGCGAGCCGGCGGCTACTACCGCGTGCTGGACGGCCTGGCCGAAGGCGAACGAGTTGTCAGCAGCCCCAACTTCCTTATCGACTCGGAGAGCAGATTCCAGGCCGCGATTGAGGCCCTGGGCGCCTCCCAAGACCAGCCGGAAGCAGGCGCCGCGCACAGCCATTAGGCTCGGCACCCCAGTCCCCAGCAAGGAGACCATGCCGTGATCGAGCGACTGATCGAGTACTGCGCGCGAAATCGGTTCGTCGTCGTGCTCCTGGTGCTCTTCGCCGTCGCTTGGGGCGGCTGGGCCATTCTCCACGTACCCCTCGACGCCATCCCCGATCTCTCCGACGTGCAGGTGATAGTCCTAACCAAGTGGCCGGGGCGCAGCCCCGATCTGGTGGAAGACCAAATCACCTATCCCATCGTGACCAGCCTCCTCGGCGCGCCCCGCGTGCAAGTGGTGCGAGGCCAATCCTTCTTCGGCCTCTCGTTCGTGTATGTTATCTTCGAAGATGGCACCAACATGTACTGGGCGCGCAGCCGCGTCATGGAGTATCTCAACGAGGTGCAGGGCAGCCTGCCCGAAGGAGTCAGCCCGACCCTGGGCCCCGACGCCACCGGCGTGGGTTGGGTCTACCAGTACGCGTTGGCGGAGAAGCCAATCTGTCCGGTTGACGGAGAAATCACCAGCCGCACCTCCGAGTTCCAGCGGCACTACGAAGGCCGGCGCTTCTTCTTCGATTCCGCCCAATGCGCGGCCGCCTTCGACGCCGATCCGGCCCGCTACGCCGACCAACCCTCTCGCAGCGAGTCGCACCACAACCTCGCCGAACTGCGAAGCTTCCAGGACTGGCACCTCCGATACTGGCTCGAAAGCGTCCCCGGCGTGGCCGAGGTCGCCAGCGTCGGCGGGTTCGAGAAGCAGTACCAGGTGACCGTCGATCCCAACGCCCTGGCCGCCTATCAGATTCCGCTCGGGAGAATGGTCGCCGCCATTCGCGCGGGGAACAACGACGTGGGCGGCCGCACCATCGAGTTCTCCGGGCGGGAGTACTTCGTGCGGGGGCGGGGCTACGTGCGCACGCTGTCCGACCTCGAGTCCATCCCTTTGGGTACGGACGGGCGGGGGACGCCCATCCTGCTGCGCGACGTCGCCACCGTGCAGGAGGGCCCCGACTTGCGCCGCGGCATCGCGGAGCTCGACGGCGAGGGCGAGGTAGTTGGTGGCATCGTCATCATGCGCTATGGTGAAAACGCGCTGAACGTCATCCACCGCGTCAAGCAGCGCCTCGCCGAAATCGAGCCCGCGCTCCCCGAAGGGATAGAGATTGTCCCGACCTACGACCGGTCGGAGCTCATCCATCGTTCCATCGACACGCTGCAAGAGACCCTGATCGAGGAGAGCATCATCGTCTGCTTGGTGTGCCTCCTCTTCCTGTTCCACTTCCGCAGCGCCCTGGTCGCCATCATAATGCTGCCGACGGCCATCGTCATCGCCTTCGTTCCCATGTACTACATGGGCCTCACCTCCAACATCATGTCTCTCGGCGGTATCGCCATCGCCATCGGCGCCATGGTCGACGCGGCCATCGTAATGATCGAGAACGCACACAAGCACCTCGAGCGCGCGGGCGACCAGTCTGACCGCCTAGGGATCATTGTGCGTGCCGCCAAGCAGATGGGCCGGCCGCTCTTCTTCTCCCTCCTCATCATCACCGTCTCCTTCATGCCTATCTTCACGCTCGAGGCCCAAGAGGGCCGACTCTTCAAGCCTCTCGCCTTCACGAAGACCTTCGCCATGTTCTTCGCCGCACTCGTCTCCGTGACGCTGGTTCCCGTCCTCATGGTGTGGCTCATCCGCGGCCGCATTCGACCCGAAAACAAGAATCCGGCCGCTCGTTTCCTCATCTGGGGATACCACCCGATAGTGCGATTCGTGCTCGACCATCGCCGCGCCACCGTGTTCGTTGCTATGCTGGTACTGCTCGGCACCGTGCTGGCCTTTGGCTATCCCGGCTACCTCCAGTTGGGGCGCGAGTTCATGCCCGAACTCAACGAGGGCGACATCCTCTACATGCCGGTAACTGTGCCGGGCATTTCCACCACCGAGGCCGGCCGGCTGCTCCAGGTACAGGATAGAATCATCCGCTCCTTCCCCGAAGTGGAGCGTGTCTTCGGGAAGATCGGCCGCGCGGAGACGGCCACCGACCCCGCGCCGCTGAGCATGATCGAAACCACCATCATGATGAAGCCGCAGTCCGAATGGCGGGAGGGTATGACGTGGCCGAGCTTGCTGCAAGAGATGCAGCATGCCCTCTACCTGCCAGGGGTCACCAAGGGCGGGCTCCAGTGGCCCATCAAAACCCGCATCGACATGCTGACAACCGGGATTCGCTCGCCCGTAGGCATCAAGGTCTTCGGCCCCGATCTGGATACCATAGAGAGCATCGGACAGCACCTCGAGACCGTGCTCCGCACGGTGCCCGGCACCGAGGACGTCTACGCGGAGCGCGTGACCGGAGGGTCGTTTGTGGATATCGTCCCTCGCCGAATGGACGCCGCGCGCTACGGCCTGGGCGTGGAGAACGTGCTGGCCATGGTGCAGACGGCGATCGGCGGGATGAACATCGACACCACCGTGGAGGGGCGAGAACGGTACGCCATCAACGTCCGCTATCCACGAGAGCTGCGAGACGATATCGACGAGTTGATGCGGGTGCTGGTCCCGACGCCAACGGGCGCGCAAGTGCCGCTGGCCCAGTTGGCCGACATCCATGTCACCACTGGTCCGCCGGTCATCCGGGACGAGAACGGCTCGCTCAGCGGCTGGGTCTTCGTGTACGTTCGCGACCGAGATATCGGGAGCTACGTAGCCGATGCCCAGGCCGCCGTGAACCGGGAAGTGCAGCTTCCCGCCAGCTACTACCTCAAGTGGACCGGGGAGTACGAGGCCATGCAGCGCATCGCCAAGCGGCTCCGCCTGGTGCTGCCCCTCACCCTGCTGATCATCGTTGTCCTCCTCTACCTCAACTTCAGGTCGACAGTGGAGACGGGCATCGTGCTGTTCTCCGTGCCGTTCGCCGCCGTGGGAAGCTTCTGGCTGTTGCATCTCCTCGGCTACAACCTGAGCACGGCCGTATGGGTCGGAGTGATTGCTCTCGCCGGCGTCGCGGCCGAAACGGGCGTGGTCATGATAGTCTATCTCAACGACGCGTTTCAGCAGGCCCGCGACTCAGGGCGGTTGCGAACCATGGCCGATCTGGAAGCGGCCGTCATCGAAGGCGCCGTCCAACGCGTGCGGCCCAAGATAATGACCGTGCTGTCGACCATGATGGGACTGATGCCCATCATGTGGACCACCGGAACCGGCTCCGACGTCATGAAGCGAATCGCCGCCCCCATGATCGGCGGCATGGTCTCTTCCACTGTCCTCACTCTCGTCGTCATTCCTGCCATCTACATGATGTGGAAGG
>CAZWRO010000015.1:6122-17632 GCA_964635365.1 uncultured bacterium
GGCAAGCTCACCTGGTCGAACCTGAACCGCCAGATCCTCATGCGACAGGATTATGTGGGCCGACCCCGCGCCGACTGCGCCGACGAGCTCTTCGCGCGACTGCACCCGGAATGCGAAGTGATCGTCACCGATGAGGACACCGACGAAGAAAAGGCGCGCGAGTGGGTCTCCCAGGTAGACATCGTATGCGACTGTCCCCCCAGCTTCGAAGAGCGATACGCGCTCAACAAAGCCTGCGTCGAGCTTCGCAAGCCCATGATCGAAGCCGCCATGTACGGCATGGAAGGAAACCTCACCACCATAGTCCCCGGCGAAACCCCGTGCCTGGCCTGCCTGGTGCCGGAGACGCCCGAGTGGTGGGAGACCTACGGGTTCCCCGTGCTGGGCGCCGTCTCCGCAGCCCTGGGCTGTCTCGCCGCAGTAGAGGCCGTGAAAGTCGTGACCGGCTTCGGCGAAACCCTCAAGGGGAAGATGCTCGCCTACGACGCCGACGCCATGGAGTTCATGAAGTTCCCCATTCAGCGCCGACCGGACTGCCCCATCTGCGGGCACCTGTAATCCCTTAGATGACACTCAAGAAGGCCACCAAGAAGGGCGCCAAAAAGCCGGCCAAGAAGGCCACCAAGAAGCCTTCGAGGAAGGCGGCAAAGAAGACCCCGAAGCAGGGCGCTTCAAGCAAGGCGCCGGCCAAGAAGAAGTCCGCCCAGCAGAAGCCTCGCGCGCCGCGCCCGGCCAAGCCCGTCCTCCGTCAGGTGCCCCTCTACGAGTTCACCGCCGGGAATCTGTGCGGCTACGTGCGAACCACCGACCCCGGCCGAGGCGTGGAGTTCTGTCGCACCCATGAGGGCCCACTCCTCCCGGCCTTCTCCCAGGAGGTCCTCTCGCTCCGGCACTACCTCTCCCGAGGCGAAGGTGGCCTGCTGGTGCCGCGCCAGCAAGCCGCCTGCACGGGCAAAGTGGAGAAGACGCGGGTCGTCTTCCGCTACGACAAAGCCCCCAAGTGGCCGCTCACGGCCACCGCCCAGTACGACCTGCTGTCCGACGGCGGGATCGACGCCACGTTCTCCTTCCGCTTCGGCAAGACGCTCCGGGCGTTTGAGGCCGCCGTCGAGACCATCATGCCACGCTGGCAGCTCACCGGCTATTACGTGCACTGCGATGGACGATGGGCCAAGGTGGCGACGGGCGCGCGGCTCCAGCTCTTCTACCCCAGAAACCTGCGGGCGGCGGAGATGATCGCCGATGGCCGCTGGTCGAGGCTGCGAATGGGCGGCATCGGTCTGGCCATCGAGCCGCAGGGATACGACTACCCGATACTCGTGGTGAGGGAAGAGAAGCACGCCTGGGCGCTCATCTACATGGCGCTGACCGAGGATTGCAGCGCCCTGTGGGTCAACGGCGCAGATCGCACCGTCGGCCTCGGGCTGATAGGAGCCGACGCAAAGGCGCAATCCTCCATCACCTGTCGGGTGCGAGTGTTGCTGCGCCAGGTCCAAGAGCTGAGCGACGTGCTCCCCCACTATCGCGAGTTCGTCCAGGAAGCCAGGGCCACTCGAAGACGATAGCGCGCGCCCGCGCCTAACGCCTCGGCCGCGCGAAAATCCCGCGGAACCTGAGGAACGGCGCCACGAAGAGATGTCGCAGCAGCGCGCGGCTGGGTTGAGAGTCGCTTTCGGGCAGACGCGGCACGATGAGAAAGACGTGCACCACCCGCATCACTATCGACAGCAGCAGTAGCACGTGCAGGTTCCCGAAGGTCATCCCGGCCAGCTCGACGTGCACACCCCTCAGCGCCTGAGCTATCGCCCCACCGGCGGCCGGGCCAATCACCCACCCGAGGCTGGCCGCCATCGAGAGCATCGCGATGTAGGCCGAGCGGTTCCGTCGCGGCGTGAGAGCGAAGAGCATATTCATGTCGCCAACCCGAATCGCCGCGCCGAAAACCCCACCCGCAACCGCCGCAACCGCCAGCAAAGCATGGTACTGCTCCGGCGAGGCCATCATCCAGCAGATCGGAAACACGGTCACGAAGCCGGTGCCCACGCCCACCAGTGGCTTCGATCCGAAGCGGTCGCAGACACCTCCCCAGAACGGCAGAGTCAGCGCCGTGAACACCATCGGAATAATCATGATGTACAGGTTGGACAATAAATTCCCTATCTCCAGCACCTCCAGCCCCATCAACCAGAAGAAGGGCCCGGCAATCGCAAACACCATCGATTCGCTGAAGGCATATAGCAGGTAGCCGCGAAACGGCCGATTGCTGAGCGGCGACAGCACCACGTTTCGCAGCCGCCAGGGAGGCCCCTCCTGCTTCTCCATCGGCGGCTCCCGCACCAGCAGGAAGAGCCAGATGTCGATCACCCCCAACACCGCCGCGGTGGAGAAGATGACCGTGAACACGGTGTAGCTGCTATTGCGGTCGAGTATCCAGCCCACGGAGGCCGACGTGATCACGGCCGTCACGGTGCCCAGCGCCGCCCGATTCCCCAGATAGCGCCCCCGTATGTTCTCCGGAACAATATCTGCGAACCAGGACATCCAGGCCGGCGTGCCCGCATTCCCGAACGTCGAAGAAAGTACCACCAGCGCGAGAAAGACCCCGACGCGAGCCGCTGGATAATCGCTCGGAATTGCCCACGGCAGCGCCGCCACCACCAGCCACAGCAGACGCTGTCCCGAAGCAAACCGCAAGAACAGCCCGCGCCGTCGCCGCCCGCGCTCCACCACGTAGGAGGCGGGCAGTTGCGCAAGCACCCCCAGGAATGGCAGCGACGACAGCAGCCCGAACATGAACGTCGAGGCGCCCAGGCTGCGCGCGAAGCTCACGAACGGCGCCCCCGTTATCATGTTCATCCAGGCCGAGCCGAACACGCCCCAAGCGATCGCCGCCACCCACAGGGCCCGCCGCGTCTCCGCAGGACTCAGCGTTTCTCCTTCTGCCCCAATTGCGTTGTCTTGCTCAGAATTCATAGTGTTTCGCGCCTCACGCCCCCAAGCTCAACCCAGTCTCGCCCTGTTCTTGCCACACCGGCCGCCTCGGTAGCCACACCAGGTGTGTCGAACACCGGCAGTCGCTCGCCCCAAAGCCCGGCGCGACCACTCTCGCTCCCGGCAGCGACAGCACGCGGCGGTTCCACTCGCATTCCACGTCGCACCGCGTCGCCCGCGCCACGCTGTCGACAACCTCCGCCCGGCGCAGCAAGTAGTCGATGTGCCAGTGCAGCTTCTTCCGCCGCCTGCGGTGTCGGGCCAGCCTGCTCTCCAGCCCACCCATCGCGCTGCCCGTGTACACGTAATACCCCGCGGGAAACGCGAACCTCCCGAGACGCCCCACTCGCACCCGCGCCGGCTCGCGAAGATGCAGTATCAGATGGTAGACCCCTGGCGTCCGCCCTCCGCTCACCGAAACCGCACCTCCAGCTCGGAAGTTATCCTATCCCCTCCCCGAAAGCTCACGTTCCGGCGCGTGTGCCGCAGTGCGACCAAAGGCCCGCTGGCGCTCCTCGCCGCGCCGGCCTGAACCTCGCCCGCCGGTCGCAGGCTCAGCACCGCCCGCGCCCCGCGCTGCCGAGTCTCGAAGCTCCCGTCGGGCAGCGGCCGCAGCGTCTTGAAGAGGAAGTTCGCCGGCACGAACTCCCCAAACTCACACGACCTCCGAAACCTGATCTCATCCCGACACGTGAAGCCATCCGCGCGGAACTCGAACGTGCGGTCGTGGAAGACGAGCCCCGACCTCCCCGCCAGTCCCGAATCTGTCACTTGGTAGTCGAGGGCGTTCCGGAACGCGAACTCCTCGCCGCCGGCGAAGCGACCGTAGGGCAGAGGCATCTCCTCCGGCCCCACCTCCTCCCCTTCCCTCCCATAGCATGGAAACAGCGACTCCCCGGAGACGCAAACATACGGGAACGCCATATCATTCGTCGGCGGCCCTCCCAGGCGAGCGATCACGGCCTCATAGCGATCCTGCTTCCACCGGCGGAAGTCCGTGCTGCCCGCGGCGGCTTCGACTCTTCCCAGCGGCCGCACGTCGGCCCTCGCGGCCTTCACAAGAAAGGCCCCCAGAAACGGCAGGTAGTCCGCGTATCGATTGTACGTATACCATCCGAAACGGGAGGCGTCCGGCTCCCACGGCTCCGCCGGCTCGCCTTCCCGCAGCACCAGCGGAAAAGACCCGTCCTCCCGCCGAAAGCTCCGAAGGTACGAGAACACGCGCTCCGCGGGAGCCTCAAACTCATCACTCGCGCCGATCTGACCGGCCGCCTCCAGCAGATACAGCAAGGCCCCGTAGCCGAAGATCTGCTGCTGCCCCCGCCCCACGTACAGCGTGTCACCGTTGCGCAGAACGAATCGCGCCAGGAAGCCCGCCGCCTCCACCGCCGCGCGACCCGCCCACGTCCAACCCCGATGCCGCCACAGCTCCGCGAGCAGCGCCCCGGAGAAAGCGTGATACCCAAACGATCGCACTCCCTTACGATCCGCGATGAACCCCCTCCGCGCGTGCCACAGCAGCGACACTCGCGCCTCCAGGCTGGATCGCACAGGAGAGCGCCAAGGCCCCTCCTGCGCCCGACAGACCGCCCGCAAGAGCATCCAGTTCGCCGCATGCCGCCCGCCGAAGCGCACCCGCCGCAGCAGATCGTCCGCCGCCGATGGACCGACCTCTTCTCGGCACCCCAGCCGCGCGTACGCGTTGAACTCCCCGTGCGTCTGCGGCGGCTCGCGCGAGAGCCGCTGGCGCGCCCGCTCCATCCGTGCGGCAAACGGTTTGCCGAAGTGCGACCACAGCAGAAGCGCAAAAGCCGTCCCGTAGTGATCGGGGCCGGGGAAGCTCCCGTCCGGGCGCTGCCGCTCGCCGAGGTAACGCGCAATCCCTCTCGCCACTTCCTCGTATTCCTTGCGCCGCGACATGTCAGTCCTCACTACTCCGCCTCACCCCCCACCCCTGCCCGCGGCGCCTCCGGCTAGAGGAGCGATTGCGCGCCGGGCGAAGAATAGCGCCGACCCCATATTCATACACCGGAACTTGCCCACCTCAAGGAGGTCGCCATGTCGGCACCACGCTGGTTCGCGCGCTGCGACGAGATCCTGGAGCGCATCCGCACCACCCAGCTCGACGCCATCCGCCAAGTCGCCCACCTCATCGCCGAAGCCGCCCAGGACGGGGGCGGACTGCATTTCTACGACACCGGCCACTGCTCTCGCGAGGCCGTCCACCGCGCCGGCGGACTCTGCATGCTCAACCATCTCACCTTCTCCTTCGACCTGGACACGCGCGTCGCGCCCAAGCGCGCCGAACAGGTGGCCGCACGCCAACGCGCCGGCCGCGCCGCCTCCGACGAGAGGCTGGCCGCGCTCGCCGTCGCGCGAAGCGCCCTCGCCCCGGGCGACGTCCTCCTCATCAGCAGCGTGTCCGGGCGAGCGGCAACCACCGTCGAGGTGGCGAGGGCGGCGCGAGACATGGGCGTCCACGTAGCCGCCATCACCAATGTCACCTACAGCCGCGCGGTGGAGAGCAGCCACACCAGCGGCAAGAGGCTCTTCGAGATGGCCGAGGTGGCCATCGACAACTGCGGAGTTGTGGGCGATGGGGCGCTGGATATGGAAGGACTTGATACGGGAGTGGCGCCGACGTCCGGAGTGGCCTTCTGCTACATCATCTGGGCGGTGGTGTCAGAGGCGGTGGCTCAAATGCAGGCGCGGGGACTCAAACCCCACGTGTATCGGTCCGTCAACTTGCCCGACGGCGAGCAGTTCAATGCGCGCGCCGAGGCCGAGTACGCCGAGACCGGTGTCTAGGGAGGCGGCCGTGTGGGCAGAGCGCTATCTTGAAGCCCTCGGGGCGAAGCTGCAAAGCCTGAAGTCCGATCAGATCGAGGCCATCTCGAAGGCGGCCGCCGCCATGGCCGAGGCCCTCGCCCAGGGCGGCATGATCTACGTCTTCGGCTGCGGCCACAGCGCCGCGCTCAGCATGGATGTCTTCTACCGAGCCGGGGGTCTGATGCTCCTCCAACCGATCTTCGGCGAAGAAATCCTGCTCAACTGGCGCCCCGTCACCGAAACCTCCGAATGGGAACGCAAGGAGGAATACGCGCCGCGCCTCTTCCAGGACTCGGGCGCGCGCGCCGGCGATACCATGATCGTCGTCTCCAACAGCGGCCGCAACGGGGCGCCGGTGGACATGGCGCTCGCCGCCGCCGAAGCCGGCCTCACGGTGATCGCCGTCACCTCCATCGCCGCCGCCGAGTCGCTCCCCTCGCGCCATTCCAGCGGCAAGCGCCTCCACGAAGTGGCCGACATCGTAATCGACAACCACGTCGACGCCGGCGACGCCGCCATAGAGATTCCCGGCTTCGCCCAGCGCGTCGGCCCCACCTCCACCGCGCTGGCGTCCGCCCTCCTTCAGGCCGTGGTGGTAGAGACGATAGCCCTACTCGTGCAGCAAGGAGAGACCCCCCCGGTCTTCGTCAGCTCCAACGTCCCCGGCGGCGACGAGCACAACCGGGCACTGCTGGCGAAGTATCGGGATCGCATTCGATATCTCTGAGGCCGGTCACGGCTTGAGGACAACTAGCAGGAGTTAGCAGATGGCACAGGAGCGTCCGACAATCCATTTGGCTCCGCACTTCCACTTCGATCCAGTATGGATCGAGGATCAGCGGACCTACACGCGCCGCGCGTTCGAGTTGGTCCGCCAGCTCCTCGCCGCCTGTCGCACAGACGAGGGCTATCACATCATCCTCTCGGAACTCGACTACCTGAAGCCCTTCCTATCGGCCTACGGTGAGGATCGCGAGTTCGTCCGCGATCTCGCCGCCGCCGGCCGCCTCGAAACCGGCGGCTCCTACGGCCAGCCGAACGAGATGAGCATCCAGGGCGAAGCACTCCTCCGCAATCTCCTCCACGGCGGCCTCTACCACGAAGGAATGCTCGGCGTCCAGCCCGCGGTCTACATGCCGCTCGACGTCTTCGGGCACTGCCTTCAGCTCCCACAGATCGTCGCCAAAGCCGGCTTCGAAGCAATCGTATGGTCCAAGGATATCTCCGGCGTACCCCCCCTGTGCTACCTCCTCGCGCCCGACGGAACGACCCTGCTGCAGAAGCACGAACCCTATACCTACCAGCCCGAAAGCCTTGAGGCGCTCCTCAACACCGTCAGCAAGGGGCTCACCCATCAGACCGCCCTCGGCCTTCGACACGATCTCAGGCTGCTCGGCGGCGACATGACCCCGCCGCCGCCCTGGCTCACCGGCAAGTCCGGCAAGCTGTCGGCGCGCGACCCCGCGGTCCTCATCAGCACTCCCCAACGCTACTTGACCGCGGTCAAGCCCGAAGCCAGGATACGGCGCGCCATGATCCCCCTCCTCGGGCGCGACTTCTCCTGGTATCACGCCGGGACCATCGTCTCGCGAGCCGAGCTCAAGATCGCAAACCGATTGGCCGAAAACCGACTCCTCGCGGCCGAAAAATGGGCCACCCTGGCCGGACTCCTCGGCGCCCGCTACCCCGACGCCAGCCTCGACAAGGCCTGGCGCCAAGTGCTGTTCGGCCAGCACCACGACGCCATAACCGGCTCTTGCAGCGACATACCTTTCCTCGACCTCCTCGCCGGATACCGAGAGTCACTCGACCTCGCCTCCGAGATCGAGGAAAGAGCCCTCGACTACATCGCCGGCAGAATCGGCACCAGGAGCGGCCGGCGAGCGCCCCGCGACGGCTCCGCCCTTGTCGTGTTCAACTCTCTCGGCTGGCAGAGGACCGATGTCTGTCGCGCGCGCATCGAGCTCCGCGGCTCCCTTTCCGCAGGCTTCCGACTGACCGACGACGACGGGGACGAAGTGCCCTGCCAGCTCGTCGCCGGATCGCAGGACGGCGGGGCCCGCTGGGTCGAGATCGTCTTCCTCGCCACTGACATCCCCTCCGTGGGATATCGCACCTATTACCTCAGGCCCGCACGCGAGACGCCCGAAGCGGCAACTGCAGCCGACTCGGACGCCTCCACCATCGAAAACGACAATTACTCCATCAAGGCCGACCCCTCCGCCGGAGGCGCCCTAGCCAGCATCTACGACAAGTCCATCGGGCGGGAGCTGCTGAACCCCGAAGTCGGTCTTGGCAACGAGTTGATCGCGCTCGCCGAAAAGCCGGATCGCGATATGGCGCCGTGGGAGTTGTTCACCACCGGCGAATCCGTCCGATCGGGAGAAGTCCCCGCCGAAATGTCGATCGTCGAAGGGCCGATCTTCAGCCGGCTTCGCACCACCTGCGACTTGCCGGACCGAGGAAGATTGACCCAGGAGGTCACCATCTACTCCGGACTCCCGCGCATCGACCTCCGCACCACACTCGAGAACTACCACGGGCTGCACGAACTGCTCGCGCTGACATTCCCCCTCGCCCTTCCCGCCGGCGCACCCACCTTCGAGGATCGATTCGTCTCCGTGCTCCGGAAGGCGAGCCATGGCCGCTTGGACTTCCGCACGCTAGAAGGACAGAACTACTCCCACACCGGCCTGAGCGCAACTCAAAATTGGGTCGATGTCGGCCCCGCCCCATCCCTATCCGTTCTCGGCGATGACAATCGTCAACGCGTCGTTCCGCTGGGGCCGTGTGCGCTTATCACCTCTTCCGACCTGAAGGATCGGGTAGCTCTGGCTCCGCTCCAGCGCGCCCTTCTCCGGCGAGGTGTAACCTGCACCCCCTGGGTCGATACCGACGACCCCGACACAGATAGCGCGGCCTGTGCCTTTCGCCTCAGCCTCGGCGCGGACAACGCCTATTCGCAGCGCCTGCTGGAGGCCACCCCGAGGGCGGCCCCCCGCCTCCGGAAGTCGCTTCCCGGCCGGCCGTGGGCCGGCGTGTTGGTGAGCGTTCCCGACCCCGGCGGAGAAGGTCCGGACGTTCCCGTCCTCATCGCCGATGCCTCAGAGCGCGAGGGTATCTCACACTTAGTGACCCTGCTCGTCGAAGCCATAGACGCCGACCGACTCGAAATTCCCCAGGCCTGTGACTTCTCCGGCTTGGCAAAGCCCGCCGACCATTACGGCCTCGCGCTCATCAACCGCGGCACGCTCGGAGCCAGCCTGGAGAACGACCACACCCTCGCCGGCCTGCTCTTCCATACCGCCTCCTGGAGCACCTATCCCTGGGGCGAAGGCAAGCTCGACAAATTCCTGGTGCCCGAGCACAAGTCCCATGTCTTCGAGCACGCGCTGCTCCCCCACGTCGGCGACTGGCGCAGCGGCGGTGTCGTCCAGGCAGGCTACGAGGTCAACAACCCGCTTTCCGCCCTCCAGCTTCCCGTTCAGGAGGGGCCCCTGTCTCCTGTCTTCAGCCTGGTCTCCACCGACTGCCCCAACGCCATCATCACCGCGGTCAAGCCGATCGGCAACCCCCTCGCCGAGCTTCAGACCACCCGGCGTTCCGCGCCCGAAAAAGGCGTTCTGGTCCGGCTCTACGAGTGCGAGGGAAGAACCGAAACCTGCGAGCTCACCTTTGGCCGCAAGGCGGAAGAAGCCTGGGTCACCGACCTGCACGAACGCAAGATCGCCGACGCCGAAATTACCGGCGGCCGCTGGGGAAAACCCGCGAAGGTATCGGTGGAGGTGCCGGCCTGCGGGATTCTCACTCTCGGCGGTCGGCTCGAATCCCTGCTGGAGCCCAGTGAGCCCAACGAGTTGGGGCCGGTAGAAGAGCCGCACAACCCAATCCACTGTCGCTACTGGGACCACAACTTAGGCGCCGCGCCCATGGGCAACCAACCGGTCACGCTGTGGCTCCGCGGCGAGCTTCCCGTCGGCAAGACCACCCGCTTCTCCCTGGGCCTCAGCAACGACTCCCGGGACCGCGAAATCGTGGGCAAAGTGGACGTCATCGCACCGGATGAGTGGCAGCTCATCCCCAGACAAGTCCCCTATCGCATCCCGGCCGCCTCCCACGCGATATACGAAATCATGGTGATCGTCCCGCCGGACGCCTCTCCCTGCTTCCTGCGAGCCGTGACCCAGGAGGGCGACAAGCTCCTTCAGGACACCCTCTTCATCGGCGACATCGCCCCGCTCAAAGCCTCTCTCCTGCGAACGCCGGACGGCTTCGTCGTGCGCCTGAGGAACCCAAACCGGGACTATGTAGAGGGGCAGGTCGCGCTTATCACCCCGTTAGAATCCTGGGGCAGCGCAGTGGGCAGTCTGGCAAGGTCCGCGGTCACCCCTCGTCTGCATTCTTTCCGCGTGGAAGCCGGCGAGGAAAAGCGGTTCACCTTCTCGGCGCACGGCGACAAGGATGGCCTCTGGGCCGTGGCCAAGGTGATGTGGTACGGGCAAGTCCAGTACGTGCAGGAATCCGCCTAGAGCGCATTTCACAACCTCGAAGACGAGGTCATGAAACAGCTTCTAGCTTAACGAATCCTTCAGCCGCGCCTCCAGCTCCGCGAGCCTCCGGACTAACTCCCTCACCGTCCGCACCAGCTCCGGCAGACGCGGCGCAGCCGCCTCGATGCGAAGCTGTTCCGGAAGTGGACGCGCCGGCGTTCCCACCACCACCATGCCGGCCGGCACATCGCGCACCACCGCCGCCCTCGCGCCGGCGGCCGCCCCCTTCCCCATCGTAATGTGGTCCGCCACCCCGGACTGACCGGCCATCACCACCCCCTCGCCCATGGTGACACTGCCCGAAATTCCCACCTGCCCGGCCAGCAGGCAGTTGCGCCCGATCTTCACGTTGTGGGCGATCTGCACCAGATTGTCGATCTTGGCGCCCTGCCCTATCACCGTGGCCCCGGTCGTCGCCCGGTCCACGGTCACGTTCGCCCCCATCTCCACGTCATCTTCCACGATAACGGTCCCGGTGTGAGGAACGTGCACGTGCCGCTCACCGTCCTGCACATACCCGAACCCCTCACTGCCTATCACGCTGCCACTGTGGATGATCACCCTGGCCCCAATTCGCACGCCGTCGCAAAGCGTGACATTGGGGAAGATAACGCTGTCCTCTTCGATCTGCACCTGCCGCCCCACCGCCACCAAGGGGTGTATCTGCACTCGGTCGCCCAGGCGAGCCCCGTCGCCCACGACACAGCACGCTCCCACCGCCACCCCCTCCCCCAACTCCACACCCTCGCCGATGTGCGCCGTGGGATGCACCCCCACGGGCAGTCTCTCAGCCGGTGCTAGCAAGGCGATGGCGCGGGCGTAGGCAAGACGGGGATGTGGCACGCGCAGGAGCGGCTTCTCGACCCTCTTTGCCCCCACTGGAGCGATCACCGCGAGCAGAGGCCCCGACTCCGCCTCCGCCAGCCGTCGTTCGTCCTCGACATAGGCGACGTGCCCGGGTGTCGGGTTGTCGAGGCCGCACACGCCGACCACCTCGACCTCACCGCGGCCTCCATCGAGTTCGGCCCCAAGCGCTTCCGCCAGCTCGCGAAGAGTCATGGAATAAGTCGCGCCCAAGCGCTCTCCCCGCTCAGTCTATCCCGTCACAAGAGCGGCGGTTTCCCTGAACCGCCCCGTCAC
>CAZWRO010000015.1:17732-20169 GCA_964635365.1 uncultured bacterium
CCCGTCACAAGAGCGGCGGTTTCCCTGAACCGCCCCGTCACTACTCCGCGGCGAGCGCGCTTAGACGCGCGACTACCGCGTCGGTAATGTCAACCCCGCCGTAGAGCACGGCCTCCTTCTGCAGCACCAGCGTCAGGCTCTGCTCTTCGGCCACCGCCTGGACCGCAGCCTCCACGCCCTCCGTAACCAGCCCCCACAGCTCGTCATGCTTGTCCGAGACCGCCTGTTCCAGCGTCAACTGGAGGTTGGTCAGTTCCGCCACGCGCCGATTATGAGTCTGCTCCAGCTCCGTGTACTCCTGCTCTTCCTCAGCCGTGCGGCTCTCATTCTGCCCCAGCTCCGCCAGCCGCTGCTCTCGCTGCGCGGAGAGCTGCGCCAGCTCTGTCAGCCGCGCTTCCCTGGCCTCCGTCGGGGCCCCCATCTCCAGCAGATCTGTGAACTCCCGCTGCTCCTCGTCGGTGAGCAGCCGCGTCTGAAACATCTGCTGGAGTTGTGCCTCCTGCTGCTGCCGGAACTCAGCAAATCGTTGATTCAACTCCTGAAGCCTCGGGTGTGAGGCATATATCTGCTCAATGTCCACCACCCCGACCTCTGCCGCAGGCGCGGCCGCCAGCGCCGCAGCCCCAGTTGCGACCACCAGCACGGCGCCGGCCACGACGACAAACACGAACCTCTTCATCACTCAACTCCTCTCCTCCGAAGCGGCCCGCGGCCGCCTGGAACAACGGCCCGCGGCCGCCTAGAACATATGCGATACACCGAAGTGTGTTTCCGTCCCTTCTTCACCAAAGCCAAGATCCAGCCGGATGGGTCCGATCGGCGTCTTCACGCGCACGCCGACCCCATATCCCATATGCGCGGTGAAGGACTCATCTCCCCCGAAAAACGGATCGCTCGCGATGTCCCCGCCCCAGGCGTCCCCCACATCCACGAACACCACGCCGAGCAGATTGCCGCTCAGCGGGAACCGGTACTCGCCGTTGAGGATCGCCATGCGGGCGCCCGCAAAGCGATCGGTGCGGTAGCCCCGCAGCGATTCGCTGCCGCCGATCAAGAACTGCTCCAGATACGGCGCGTCCCCGCTCGTCGTCCCGGCCAGTATCCGCAGCGCAATCACGTTGCGATCGCCCACCGGAATGTACCTGCGCGTATCCACCGTATACTTCTTGAACTCAACTCCGCCGAAGACGCCCGCAAACTCCATGGAGAACTGGTGGTAGGTCCCACTGGTCGGGTCGCGCCTCGGGTTGTACACGTTGTCCCGACCGTCGATCACCGCCGCCATCGTCAGGCTGCGCACCGCTCTCGGCAGGAAGGCCGTGCCGGCGAGAAACGGCTCCTCCTCCTCCGTCAGCCCCGAGATCGACACGTCGTCCGCCCGGACCCCCACGTAGATCGTGGCCCGATCCGAAAGCGGCCGCCCCAGCGTCAAGTTGCCACCGGAGCGACGCTCATCATACAGAATACTTCGCTGCTCTCCCAGCTCATCCGTAACGTAAGCCTCGCGCAGGATCAGGCGATCGTAGAGCCCCAGGCTCAGCCTCGTCTCCGGGGTCATCACCCACGGATGCCGGTAGCCGAGCTCGTAGCTCGTGCGCCCCCCGAACTCGCCGCGCAGCGTGGCCATCTGCCCGGTTCCCCCCAAGTTCGTCTTCATCAGGTCCACGAACCAGACCAGCCCCTGCACCGAACTGTAGCCGCCGCCCACAGACGCCATTCCCGTGCGGCGCTTCTCCACCACCGTGAACACCAGGATCACCTGCCCCGGCTCGGTGCCGATCTCCGCGTCCCGGCGCACCGTCTCGAAGTAATCCAGATTCGTCAGCCGCATAACGTCTTTGGCGACCTTCTCGTCGTTGTAAGTCTCGCCCACCCGCGTCCGAATATAGCGACGGATCACATTCGTCTTCGTGTGGGTATTGCCGGAGATCCTAATCTCCTCGATCACGCCCTCGGCAATCGCCAGCGTGAGCACGCCGTCCGGGCTCATGCGCGGCTCCACCACCAGCGCCAGGATGAACCCTCGGGAGCGATACAGCTCCTCGATCACCTGCGCGTCGCGCGCCAGTCGCGGCGTGTTATAGACAGACCCGCTCCGGGTCTCCATCACCTCCAGCAGCTCCTCCTGCGTCAGTTCCTCAACGCCTTCGAACTGAATATCGCTGATCACAGGATTCTCGAAGACGCGGAAGATCAGCCGCACACCCCCCTCGACACTCTCCCGCTCAACCGCCACCGTCGCGAACCAGCCCAGTCTCACCACCGAGCGCCGGTCCTGAGCCACCTGCGCTTCGGAGTAGGGAGACCCCACTCGGCTTTCCACCGCCGCCAGGATCTCCTCGGTCGGAATGTTCTGGTTCCCGACGACCTCCACTCCGGCCACCGGGGGAGGCACCAGCTCTCGCACCACTGCGGGTTCCGGCTGCGGCGCCACCGC
>CAZWRO010000016.1:0-11323 GCA_964635365.1 uncultured bacterium
TGAAACAGCTTCTAGTCATCCGACGAGAGGAGTCCGTAACATGAAGCTGTCCGTGTTCACCGACGAAGTATCACAGGACCTGGAGACGGCGATCAAGCTTGCAGTCCGATTCGGACTGGACGGAGTTGAGATCCGTACCGTCTGGGACAAGCCCGTTCAGCGCTTGACCGGAGATGACACGGCCCGTATCAGGGACATGCTGGGCGAGCAGAACTTGAGCGTCGCCGCCATCGCCTCCCCCGTGTTCAAGTGCGAACTCGACAACCCCGCGGAGCAGCGTGAGCACATTGACCATCTCCGCAACTGCATCCGTGTTGCCAAAGAGCTCGACACAAGCATCATCCGGATTTTCGCATTCTGGAAGAGAGGGCCATCTGCCCCGGTGTGGGACAGGATGAAAGAGCAGTTCAGCCCAGCCATTCCCGTTGCCGAAGGCGAAGGCGTCATCCTCGGGCTCGAGAACGAGGCCTCCACTTATCTGGCCACTGCCGCCGAGACCAAGCAGTTCGTCAGTGAGCTTGGCTCAGATGCAGTCAGAGTCATCTGGGACCCATGCAACGAGATCTACGCAGAAGACGGAATCACGCCCTACCCAGACGCCTACCATCTCGTTGAGCCCTGGGTTGTGCATGTCCACGTCAAAGACGGCAAGCGGGAGGCGTCTACGAACGAGCCCAACGTTACCCCTGTCGGCGAGGGAGTGATCGACTGGAAGGGCCAGCTGCAAGACCTGCTGGCGAAGGGATATCAAGGCTACGCGTCTCTCGAGACGCACTGGCGCCCGCAGGCGTTGTCTGAGGAGAAGCTGAACCGACCGGGCGGAGAAGCGTTCTCAGAGTCCGGAGAATACGCCAGCGATCTCTGCCTCCGCAACCTGCTGGAAATTCTGGCCGAGGTGAGAAGCAACGACCACTAGCTCTCCAGCTTCACACCATGCGCCTCGATAAGGGCGTCCTCTCGCCTGTAAGCGAACGGATCCTCGAGCCCCGGATGGCTCCAGTCTTCGCCGCGGGGATGTTGACTCAGCCACGTCATAGTCAACTCCAGACCATCCCGAGGGATCATCTGATCTCTATAGCGAAGCTGGGATCTGGCCTTTCGTAAATCAAAGAACGAAGTATACGCGTAGGGAGTCGTCCACAGATTGCCGGGAACCGAGTAGATATCCCACTCATGATCCACTGCCCGCGCAACACCCGCGGCCAACTGCGCCAGGGTGTATAGCTTCTCCTCACCCAAGTTGTACACCTGGCCAGAGGCGCGCGGTGCCGTAAGCGCCTGGACAACCCCTCGCGCCATGTTCTGCACGAATCCTCGGTGGCAGATCTGCAGCCCCGAGTCCGGCAACGCGACGCGCGGCCGACCGTCTAGCGCGCGTCGTGCGAAGTACCATTCCGCACACCTGGGATCACGGGGCCCATAAAGCTCAGCCAGGCGTAGAACCACGGCCGGTATCCCGTCCCGCGCTACCGCTTCCAGGACCACGTGATCGGCCCCGAGTTTGGCGGCCACCTCCGGCGGCGCCTCCTTTGGGTCGATAACTGCGGTCTCCTCGTCGACAGGGCAGAAAGGCTTCCGCCCATACACGGCAGCACAGCCAATATGCACGGATCGCTGGACCTCGCCCGCGCACGCGGATACCACCGAACGGGCCCAATCAGGTCCGTTGTGGAACATGTCTATCAACCCCTCGGGCCGCCACGATCGCACGGCCTGCCGGAGCGTCTTCGGCTCCGACGCGTCGCCTTCGTACAGACGAACCGGGAGCTCGTGGTCGGCCTTACGGCGGCTCAGCAGCGCCACCTGATGCCCGCGCGCCAATAACTCATCGACGACAAACGGGCCAAGAAACCGCGTGCCGCCAAGAACCAGTACCTTCACTGCGGATTCCCTCCACGTGTCGGCCTCAGAAAGAGCAAGCCCATTCCGTCGCCTATCAGCAAGATCACGCTGCCCGCAAGCGGACGCGCTCCGGCGATCGTAGCAGTCACCAGTACTGCGAGCATGACGAGTGAGGCACCCAGTGCGCCTCTGCGCGCAACGCGAGCCATCCAACAAGCTCCCTGAATTGAACTGATTGCCCATTCGCCCGGCGCGCACGGAATCCCTTCGCCGCATCATGCTGGTCGGCCGCTGCTTGCTGCACAAAACTCACGCCGCGCGGCCGACCGCGCGATTTCTGCTATAATCATTGCTCACAACCATCAGGAGAATGCATATCCATGCCTTACAATGTCACGCTCATCCCCGGCGACGGGGTTGGTCCAGAGCTCGCCGAGGCCACCCGGCTTGTCCTCGACGCCAGCGGCGCGAAAATCGACTGGGAGATCCAAGAAGCCGGGCTCGCCGTTATGGAAACTGAAGGAACGCCACTTCCCGACCGCGTCCTCGATTCCATCCGGAAGAACAAGGTCGCCATCAAGGGTCCCATCACGACCCCCCGCGGCAAAGGATTCCGGTCCGTCAACGTCGCCCTGCGGAAAGCACTCGACCTCTACGTTTGCCTGCGGCCCTGCAAGCACTTCCCGGGCGTGCGCACCCGCTTCGAGGAGGTTGACCTCGTCATCGTGCGCGAAAACACCGAGGACCTCTATGCCGGCGTCGAGTTCGACCGAGGCAGCGACGAGGCGAAACAGGTTATCGCCCTCGCCGGCGGCCGCATTCGCGACGACGCCGCGATCTCGATCAAGCCCATCTCGGCCTTTGCCTCCGAGCGGATCGTGGATTTCGCCTTCCGCTACGCCATAGAGAATGGCCGCCGAAAAGTCACCGCGGTCGCCAAAGACAACATCATGAAGGCCACCGACGGGCTCTTCTATCGCACTGCGCGTGAGGTCGCCAAGCGCTACGAGGGCCGGGTTGAGTACGACGAGTGGCTGGTGGACGCCATGTGCATGCAGCTCGTGCAGAAGCCGGAGCTCTACGACGTGCTGGTCACGCCGAATCTCTACGGCGACATTCTGTCCGATCTCTGCGCCGGCCTTGTCGGTGGCCTCGGCGTGGCTCCCGGCGCCAACATCGGTGATGACCTGGCCCTCTTCGAAGCCATCCACGGCTCCGCACCCAAGTACACCGGCCTGAACAAGGTCAACCCGACGGCGCTGATCCTGTCCGGCGTGCTCATGCTGCGCCATCTTGGGGAGCGTGACGCCGCCGACCGTGTCGAAAGCGCCGTCGCCGCCGTCATCGCCGAAGGCAAAGACGTCACCTACGACATGAAACCCGACCGCAACGACCCGACGGCCGTCGGAACGAGGGAGATGGCCCAGGCGATTGTTGCGAAAATGGGGGCGCACTGACAGTGGGGACTGTCACGCAGGTCTCCATAGCACGCTCTCACGCTCCCGTTGACGAGATCGCGGTCCGCGAAGCCGTCTCCTCCGCCATCGCCGCCGTGTGCGACCTCCCGAAGCTCGTCGCCGGCCGGACCGTTCTCCTCAAGCCCAACGTCTTCGCCCCCCGACCCGCGCCTACGACCACCGATCCCCGCGTCGTCGTCGCCGTCGGCGAGCTCTGTCGCGAGGCCGGCGCGGCCCGCATCATCGTGGCCGAAGGCCGCAGTATCTCCACCGCCAAGTACCGCAAAGGCGCCAACTCGACCGAGCGGTGCTTCGAGGCGGTGGGCATGAGCCAGGCCGTCGACGCCGCCGGCTTCGAGACGGTCTACCTGGAGGAGGACGACTTCGTAGAGGTGAACATCCCCGACGCCCAGATTCTTCGCACTGCCCACCTCCCGCGGACCATCCTGGAAGCCGACGTCTTCATCAATCTGCCCGTCATGAAGATCCACAGCCTCGCCCTGGTCACCCTCGCCATCAAGAACCTCCACGGCATCATCTCCGACTACGACAAGCTCTACCAGCACTGCTACCGCGACCTGGCTCTCGCCCGCAAGCTCACCGATCTTCTACGGATTCGCTCCATCGACCTCAACGTGATGGACGCGCTCGTCGCACAGGAAGCGGACCACGCGGCAGACGGCCGGCCGGTGGACATGGGCCTCCTCCTGGCCAGCCCCGACGCGGTCGCCCTCGACGCGGTGGCCGGCGCGGTGATGGGTTTCGATCCGGGAGAGGTGGACACGACGCGCCTTGCGGGAGAGGCTGGGCTCGGCGAAGCCGACCTGGCGAACATAGAGGTCCTCGGCGAGTCAATTGCCTCCGTGCGGCGGCCCTTCGCCAAACCGGATGTCGATCTCTCCGAGGATAAGTTCCCCGGCCTGCGGCTTCACGCGGGCGACTACTGCCGCTCCTGTTCCTACTACATCCGGCGGGGGCTCGACCGGCTCAAGCGAGAAGGTCTGCTGAACGCGGCTCATCCGCTCGCCGTGGTCGTGGGCAAGGACCCCGTGGTGCCGGAAGACATCGACTGCCCCGTCGTGATCCTCGGCGACTGTGCCCTAGGCTCCCCGAGCGTCAAGCCGCTGCGCGACCGGCTCCTGCTTCGGGGCAAGCTCAACACCGTCTACTCTTGCCCGCCCATGGAGTTCCGCATTCGTTCGGTCGACATGCTCGACTGACTGCGCAGCACCTGCTCTTGCCGACGGCCCGCGAACCCTCCCTGCGCTCAAGCAGCCATTCGCAGTCTCCCCTGTATGACGCGACAACACACAGGTTGCCCTGGACTCAGGCACGTAACTTCCCCATCCGTCGTTCGATCATGCTCACACACTCTTGTTGGTATGGGGGTTGGCGGTGTGACGCAATAGGTATAATGCAGCTAAGTTCGACCTGAGTGCGCTCAGCCGTCGAGCTGTGCTCGGCGACGGATCCTGCTGGAACCGAAGCCGAGTGAGAGGTGAGGGCCATTCGCCGAGAGGGTTCGGAGTACCGTCTGAGGGTCCAGGTGTGGGAATCGGCGTCGGACATCGTCCCCGCTTCCCGCGTGTCTCCGACATGGCAACTTTCTTCCCGAACATGGTTAGAATAGTAACGGATAGTCTCTTCAGCGCTGGCGTGGTTGGCAGCCGAGGGTGGCGGGAAGCCGCAGACGTTCGAAGATCGCCGAACGCCCTGTGGGCCATGTCCAGAAAGAAAAACAACGTTTGATCGCATCTTGTCGGCGAACGCATCATTGTGAGCAGAATGACGCAATGTATGTCGCGTGTGGCGGATAAACAAGCATCGCTCAGGAGTAATAGACTGACAACGCTCCCCAATCACGACGGCACAGGGCACAGGCGGTCAATATCGCTATTACTGCTCATTCCTCCCCCCTGCGCAGTTGTGACCTAGGAAGTCGCGTCAGCCAGACCAACCGTGAAACTGAAAGAGAAGAAACTAGGCGAGATTCTCCTGGCCCGAGGTTTGGTGACGGAAACGGACCTGGAGAAAGCCCTTTCCGAACAGCACCAGACCGGGGCGTTCCTGGGACAGATCATGCTCAAGCGGGGCGTGATCAAGAAGCGCGATCTGGCTCAGGCGCTCGAAGCTCAGCTTGGTGTCCCCTTCGTCGAGTTGTCGGAGTCTTCTATCGACTCCGAAGTGGCCGCTCTCTTGCCTGAGAGCATGGTCCGCACTTATCGTGCCGTACCCTTCGACTTGGACGGCGACGTCATGCAGGTTGCCATGGCTGACCCGCTCAACATGACCGCCATCGAATCTATGAGGCTGGTGACCGGGCTTCAGGTCCAGCCCTTCTTCGCTCCCGAAGAGGACGTGTTGCTGGCGGTAAACCAGGTGTTCGATGGCAGGGAGGCCGCCTACAAAGCCATCGAAGACACGTCTGAGATGCTTCGCGACGACGCCCAGCCGATAGCCATCAGAGAACTGGAGCGCATGGTCGAAGACGCTCCCGTAGTTCGACTCGTGGACTCTATCATCCAGGGAGCCATCGGCGGCGACGCCAGCGACATCCATGTCGAACCCCAGGAACGCGATGTACGTGTCCGCTATCGTGTCGACGGCATCCTGTATCACATGATGCAGATTCCCAAGCGCCTCCAGTCCGCTGTGATCTCCCGCATCAAGATCATGGCGGGGATGAACATAGCCGAGCGTCGGCTCCCCCAAGACGGCCGGATTCCCGTGGAAAGCAATGGCGGATCCTACGACCTGCGAGTATCCACGCTGCTGACCATCTTCGGCGAGAAAGTCGTGATGCGAATCCTCGACAAGTCCTCTGTACTGCTGCAATTGGAGGACTTGGGCTTCCTGCCGGAGCAGCAGACTCTCGTCGAGTCACTTATCAACAAGCCCTACGGCATGATTCTGTCCACTGGCCCCACCGGATCGGGAAAGACCACCAGCCTCTACACCGCCCTCAACCGACTGAACAGAGGCGACAACAACATCGTCACCACTGAGGATCCTGTCGAGTACCAGCTGGCCGGCATCAACCAGACCCAAGTAAATCTCGCTGCTGGCATCACCTTCGCTCGCGGACTGCGGGCAATCCTGCGGCAGGACCCCGATGTAGTCATGGTGGGCGAGATCCGCGACCGAGAAACGGCGGAGATTGCCGTGCAGGCTGCGTTGACCGGACACCTTGTGCTCAGCTCTCTCCACACCAACGACGCGGCCTCGGCCTTGCCAAGGCTGCTCGACATGGGCGTGGAGCCTTTCTTGATTGCGTCTTCCGTCATTGGAGTCATCGGACAGAGGCTCGTCCGCGTCGTGTGCCGGAACTGCAGAGTCACCTACAAGCCGGACCCGCGCATTCTCAAAGAGCTCGGCATGCCTGATGACCAGCAAGCGACTGAGGCCGTCTTCGCCCGCGGCGAGGGGTGCCAGGCATGCGGAAGACGGGGCTACCGGGGGCGGACAGGTGTCTTTGAGGTGCTGAAGATGAGCGAGTCCATTAGGCGGCTCATTCTGGAAAAGCGCTCCTCCGCTGAGATCCGCGATGCTGCCGTGCACGAAGGCATGATCCTCATGAAAGAGTGCGGTCTCCGGAAGGTTGTTGCTGGAACCACGTCGCCGGAAGAGATGGCCCGCGTCATTGCCATGGAGGAAGACTGAGTCGAGCCATGCCAACTTTCGCCTATCGAGCTAGAGACGGAGCCGGTTCGCTGGTGCGTGGCACGCTGGTGGCCGATAGCGCCCGACTGGTGAAGCTCAGAGTCACTGAAATGGGATACTTCCCCATTGCTGTGAACGAGATGAAGACCTCCGGGAGAGGTGCCTTTGGCCTCCTGCCCCGACGCGTCCGCTATGATGACCTGGTCGTCTTCTCTTGGCAGTTTGCCGCTATGGTGGGGGCAGGCATTCCTCTCATTGCCTGCCTGAGCGCCCTGCGAGACCAGACCGAGAGCCCGGAGTTGGGACGTGCCATCGGAGAAATCCGCCAAAGCGTCCAGGATGGGCAGTCCCTCTCCGGCGCAATGAGCAAGTACCCCCACATTTTCTCGCACATCATGATAAGTCTCATCAAGGCCGGCGAAACTGGTGGCTTCCTGGAGCTTTCTCTCGAGCGCATTGCCGTTCAGATGGACAAGGACGCTGACCTGCGTCAGAGGGTTAGGTCGGCCTTCGTCTACCCCATACTTGTGATCAGTCTGGCGGCTTTGATCGTGGCCTTCCTGCTGGCCTTCGTAATCCCGGTCTTCGCTCAGGTCTATCGGAGCGCGGGCTTAGACTTGCCCGGCTCCACTCGTGCCCTCATCACCGCTTCCACTTTCTTCGCGCGCTTCTGGTGGGCCATATCCTTGGGCATCGTCGGCGCTATTGTCGGCCTCCGTGCCTGGGCCAGGTCAGAACGAGGGAAGCCAAAGGCAGATGCCTTCAAGCTCAGAATGCCCATCTTCGGCCCGTTGATACGCAAGGTCTCCATCGCTCGCTCGGTGCGCGTCCTCGGCACCCTCGTCAGCACGGGCGTGCCACTCGTCCACGCTCTCGAGGACGCAGCAAGAGTAGCAGGCAACCACGTCATCGCCTCGGCTTTGCAGCTAGCCATCGTGCGCGTGACTGAAGGCGACAAGCTGGCTGAGCCACTGCAGGCGAGCGGCCAGTTTCCTGCGATGGTGAGCCAGATGGTGACTGCAGGCGAGGAGTCCGGCGACTTGGGCGGCATGCTCAACAAAGTAGCCGACTTCTATGATCGAGACATTGAGTACACGGTCAAGCGGCTTACGACCGCGCTTGAGCCGCTCTTGACCATCTTCTTGGGAGCAATCGTTGGCTTTGTCGCCATCTCCATGTACATGCCGATCTTCAACCTCACAGCTCTGCTAAAACAAGGCCCAGGGGCTGGACCGTAGGCGTTCCAGTCTGGCCGTGCGTATCTGCTGCCTCACTTGATACCGCCAGCCAGACCATCAAAACGACTGAGAGAGGAGGTGAAACATGAAAGGGTTACTACGAAGCAGAGGCAGCAGGCGAGGCTTCACGATGGTCGAGTTGTTGGTGGTAATCATCATCATCTCGGTGCTAGTGGCCGTCGCCCTGCCGAGGTACTTCGCTGCCATCTACGCCGGGCGCGTGCGCGCGTGTCAGTCAAACTTCAAGATCATCAACACCGCGGCTCAGGCCTACTTCGCGCAGAACAAAGCCTGGCCGACCGTGGTCGGCAACATGATGCCACCGGGCGACACAAACGCGGTGCCCGTGCCGGGCATGAAGGGCGGACAGCTGACCGAACTTCCCATCTGTCCGTTTGAGACGACGGTTAGCCTGAAGCCTTACAACCTCGTGGATGTGCACGAAGATCCGAATGACGCGACCACGCCTGTCGTGGGTGTCGTCACGGACTGGACTGGGCACTTCGAGACCCAGCAGTGGCAAAACGCCACTAACCACGTGCCCTGAGCACGACTTCTTCTGGGGGGCGGGGCTCTCAAGGCCCCGTCCCCCATGGACCTTCGCAAGCCTGAGATCTCCGCGCCGAGCATCTGTCACCGTGGTAGAGGCGGCTGCAATCGGAAGGGATTGAAGATGGCGATAAGACATCATCGAACTCGCGAGGCCGCTTCCCCTTGTGGCAGGGGCTTCACACTCGTTGAGATCTTGGTCGTCATCATGATCTTGGCCGCCCTGATGGTAATTGCGCTGCCCCGCTACTACCACGCAATCTACTCCAGTCGAGTGCGTGGGTGCCAGGCCCAAATAAAGGTCGTAAGCACGGCCTGCGAGGCCTTCTACGCCCGCAACAAGGCCTATCCGCAAACCGTGGAGGAAATGTGTGTAGAGACGGCTCCGGCCTGGGTCGTGGCTCCCCCTCTTGAAGCGGTGCCCAGGTGCCCATTCGGCACCCCATACGAGCTCGCGGCCATCCTTCAGGACGGCACCGTCGACGGTGTCCCTACACCGGACAACCCTCAAGTGGGAGTGACCGTCAACACGTGGGATCACTTCGAGGGATCCTGGAAGTTGAGCCGCGAACATATTGAATGATGCCGATGTCGGAGCTAAGCAGGTTGGCGTACGGCGTCAACCTATGGAAACAACATGCGATCTGTGCCGAGTCTAATCAGTATGTCATCCCGGCCACGAAGCCGCAGGACTTGGGGATGGACCCTACCCGAGCTCTTGGTGGTCGTGCTTCTGGTCGCGGTTGTCATCCTCATCGGCACTCTCTCCGTCTACAGAGGCAAGTCAGCTGCCGACGAACTGGCCTGCGAGGACCAGATGTCGGCCATCCATTCCGCGTTGGAAACCTATTGGGTCAACCAAGGACGCACTTATCCCGCCGATCAAGCTGCTTTTGAAGCATTCCTCCAAGACAAAACGTACTTCTCACAAGAACCACGGTGCCCTCTCGATCATGAGCAGTCGCACCACTACCTATATGCCTACGACCCCGCAACCAACCCCGGGCCCGAGGGCATCACGATTACCTGTCCGATCACTGACTCCGGGCATGGCTCGGATTAAATCATCGTCGCATCGCGCACGTGTGCGCGGAAGGTAGGTGCAAGGTGAGCACTCACCGGTCATACCGTAAGGAGCGCGGTTTCGCCTTCGTGGCCGCGCTGATGGTCATGCTGGTCATGGCCATCCTCATAAGCGCAGTCCTGTTGATGGCCATCACGAGTCGCGAGCTGACGGCGTCTCGCCAGGAATACACTCAGGCGATCTACCTGTCAGAAGCCGGGATCAACGCGGTTATCGCCGACTGGCGTTACAGCGGAGTTGCCAATCCGCCGCCACAGCCCTACGCAGGCGAATTGGCGAATGGACCGGGAGTGGGAGCCTACGACGTCACGTGGACTGCTCCCAACGCCAGTGGCGTAGTCACCATAACCTCCCAAGGCACGGTAAACACCTCGCTCGAGGGAAGCATCTATCATCTCACTCGTACGGTGCAGGTGGACCTGGACACCGACGGTGACTGGGCCTGGAATCACGTCTACTACTCAGACACCGACCTCCCAGAAATGGCGGATCCTCCCTACGCTGACGTGAAAGGCGGCACCGGCGAGCTTGAGATCGACGGCGAAGTCGGCGCTCCTGGCGACTTCCTCGACCACCCCAACGGGCCGATGGGTGGAGGAATGCTCCCGTCACCAATGTGGGACATCTGGCACGCTTGGGTCCGCGAGGACTTGTCATGCGATCCGGAAACCCACCAGCCGATCCCGCGCGATATTGATAACGACGGCGTAGCAGATCCGCGTTGGGTTGACCAATCCACCCTCGACGCGTTCACCGAGACCTCCATAGATGCCATCCCCGACGATCCCGTGACGGGCGCAATCACCCCGCGCCACGTCTATTGGTACGGCTCCTCGACCAGCACGCCGCTCGATCCATTGGCCCATGCCGACGACGACCATGCCACGAACGACGAGAACTACTTCATGCCCGATTGGTACCAAGAGCTCAACCCTGACGCATATGTCTGCAATTCCAGCAACAAGCGGTTCACGGTCACCTTCGGAAAGAACGCATCTACTGACGGCGTATACACGGGGAACTTCTTCGTCCACGGCGACATTAACATCAAGCAGAATGCTCGCATCCGCGGCAGCATCATCGCCACGGGCAACATTACGTTCTTCGGAGTGGACAACATCCAGATCACCCCAGACGCAATGAATCCCGACGCCTCGTGCGACGAGCGCGTCTACTACCCGGCCCTTATCGCCGGGGCCGACGTGCTGGTCCGAGATCAAGGAAACACAACGCCCGGCGATCCGGACCCGTCTCGCCTGCGCGTGTCGGGAATCATCTGGGCCGGCAACAGCTACACAGGTGCGGCCTCAGACGTGGAAGGATGTGTAGTTGCGCCGAATGTTCGCTTGGCCGGTAACTTCCTAGTGCGCTATGCCGCCAACATCGATGGATGTGATTACATCCCCGGCGTAAACACGCCTCCATGGTTCCGCGAGCCAGACCGTGGGGAGATGCAGCCGCTCCCCCGCAGTTGGCGGGAGCTTTGACATGTC
>CAZWRO010000016.1:11423-19916 GCA_964635365.1 uncultured bacterium
AGACCATCAGGCCCGACGACGCCGCCGGCTCCGGTCTGAAGAAAGCTGAAGTCATCGTGCGCCGCCGCGGCTCGGCCTATCCCGTGGCAACGATCACCACCTATTTCACCCCGGCGGGCATCTGACGTTATGGATGACGGCACCAGGATGAGGCATAAAGCTGTTACAACACATACTTCCGGTATGACACTGCCGGAGGTGTTGGTGGTCGTCGTGGTTGGGCTGCTCGTGCTGACCGGACTCCACCGCGTTTTCGTTGCCGGGATGAGAACCCAAACGACGACCAGTCTTCAGACCGAGGTGAACAGAAAGGCGCAAGTGGCGGTAGACGACATCTCAGCTCGGATGCGCGGCGCTCAGATAGTCGAGGATAACGCTACCGACAGAATCTCGTTCATCGACCAGGATGGTAACAACGTACGCTATTGGGTTGACGAGGGAGTGCTGTTCCGCGTCCTCGGATCGAATGACTACTCTGGAGGCATACCGGTCGCCAGCGACGTCTCTGAGATCTCATTCTCGTATTACGATACTTCAGGGCAGCCCGCCGCCGCTTCCGACGCGGTGAGAGTTGTCGTCAGACTGGGTGTCGAGCGGCTGAGGCATTCCTGTGTGCTCGAATCAGGCGTAACACTACGCAATAAGTAACGGCCAGAAGGGAAGAAGTATGCCTGCGCAAAGCGAATCACTGCTGGCAATCGTTCTAAACCCGAAACGCTTGAGCGCCGCCGATGTGCACTTCGTGGGGGACGATCTGCAGGTCTCGCTTCTGGGTGATATCAAGCCGCCCGACGGAGCCTTCGACGGCACGCAGATCGCCAGCGGGGAACTCCTGGGACGTGCCATCTCCACCTTCCTCACCGAGAAACGCATCGCTTCCCGCAAGGCCGTCATTGTGCTGCCCGAGGGCGCGGCCATTACGCAACTGATCAAGCTGCCGGCCATGCCTCGCGACGATATGCTTGGCGCCGTGCGCTCGGTCGCGGAACGGTACGCCGTCTTCGCCGAACACGACATCTCGGTTGACTGCGCCGTCGTCGAGGAAGTTGAGGAAGACGGCACGCGCATGTCACATGTCCTGTTCGCCGCCTCCCGAGTCGCCAACGTGGAGCAATGCCAGGAATGCGCCCGCGTGGCCGGCCTGGAGTTGGTTGCTGTGGAAGCCCCTGCTGTCGCCGCAGCCAGGTCCTATCGCGAGCGTTTCCCTCACTCCCAGGTCGTAGCTCTGGGCGTAATCGGAGCGGCCAAGACCGACGTCATGATCTTCGACAACGGTGTCTTGCGTCTCTGCTACAGCGCCAATGCCGGCCTTCCTCAAGAGACGGAACAGGGAGACTGGGTCAGCCCCATCCCAGAGGATTCGGACCCCTTCGCAACCCCGCCTCAGCTCTACTCGGAGTTGACTCACTGCTTCCGGTTCTTCCAGAATCAGTTCCCCAACAAGGCTGTGCAGCGTGCCTTGGTCGCCGCCGATCACCCAAAGGCGGAGCTCATAGTCTCGCACCTGGCCGAGCAGTTGCAGATTCCCGTGGAACTCGGACGGCCATCATCGGAGTTGAGGCTCCCGCCGGAAGTAGACGAGACCACAGCCGCCTCCAGTCGTGCCTTCACCCTGGCTCTCTTCCGAGGTGCGGCCCTCTCAGCCGTGGGCGAGCGCGAGCCGCTGTTCCCAATCAACCTCCTGCCCCCGTCTCGCGCCGCCTGGGCCCCCGCGTTTCCCGCCATCAAGATCGGCGCCGTCCTGATGACTGTCATACTGGTAGGTGCCATCCTGTGGTCGATCTCCATCGGCCAGAAGGTTGTCGTTCAAGAAGAAGTACTCAACGCTAATCTCCAAGAGATTGCTGCGTTGCAGCCCGAGCTGGACGCTTTGCGCGCGGCGCGAGCGACCGAGCAGGCCTTGCGCAACGAGGTCGAACGAGCTACCGCTAGAATTGCCAGAGAAAGAGCGGTCAGGTGGTCGCAGATACTCGTGGACTCCGCCGAGCACCTCCCGCGAGACATGTGGCTGACCGAACTTTCGTCCCCCGACAGCTCGAGGATCACCTTCACCGGCATTGCCACCAACCGGGAAACCATCCCTGGCGCGATTGAGTCTCTCTCCGAATCACCCTACTTGAATAGTGTTGTGCTCGGGTCCCTGAGCAGTGACGACACCTATGCTCCGGGCAGAGAAGTGATTCGCTATCAGCTCAATGCCAGGCTGCTGCGCGGGCTTCTCGACCCGCCTCGAACGGCCGCTCCGGCCGTCGCCGCCGGCGAGAGCGAGGAGGCGACGCGATGAATCCACGAGAGCGAATCAAACGTCTTGGCTGGCTCATAGCACTTGGCGCCGTCGTAGTCTGGGGCTTGCTGTGCTTCCTCATCATCCTGCACCCCAGGCTCAAGAAGCTCGATCAGGTCAACCAGGAGCTGACTCGTTCCGGCGACGAGCTGGCTCAAATGCGTAAAGAGATTGAAGACGCTCGTATCGTCGGCGGACCGGCCGAGGACGGTGCCCGCTTCGGCAAGTTCGGCATCCTTGCCGTGGGTGAGGAGGATCTCTTCCTGGACGATCTGATCTCTTTCTGCCGGGAAACGAATAATGACCTCCGGTTGGTGCGGCGTTCCGAACATGCGCGGCGTGCGCCAGCCACCACTGAGCCGGTGGCACAGCAGCCAGGCTCACAGTCACCGTCGGGCGCCGATCAGCCTCCACAACCTGTCATTGAGAGAGTCCCCCACACCGTCAGCTTCTCAGGAACGTTCGCTTCCGCGTTCCATTTCCTGCGCAGGCTTGAGCTTTACAAACGCTTGCTGACAGTGGAGCGAGTGCAGTTGTCGGCGGACACTCTGCGCGGCCACCCAAGAATCAACGGAAATATCACGATTGACCTCTATGTGGTGGAAGCGCCAGCCCTGCCAGTAGCAGATGAGGCGACCGCCTCGACCACACCAGAACAGGGAGCGTCGTTATGAAGTATAAGCAAGAAGACAGGACCAAGATTATTGTCCTATCCGCTATTCTGGTGTGCATCTTGGTGGTCGTAATCGTGCGCTGGTTCAAGCTCTCAGACGAATACCAACGCAAGATGCTCCTGCACCAGCAGACCGACCACGCTCTCCAGCACGC
Organism: uncultured bacterium; assembly: GCA_964635365.1. Lineage (GTDB taxonomy): Bacteria > Armatimonadota > Hebobacteria > Hebobacterales > Hebobacteraceae > CAZWRO01. The sequence goes on from CAZWRO010000016.1 coordinate 14,536, forward strand.
GGTCGCGCAGTATTCCGCTCCGGATTCCGCCGCAGGTGTGCTTGATGCCGGCCAGCCAGCCCGTTCCCCCCTTGCGACCGCCCTCCTGGCTGAGGTGCCTCCCCCCGAACGCGATCCGTTCCACCCCATTATTCCTCCGCATTCTCGCCGCGCATCGTCCAGCGCGGCCCCTCGCCAAGAGCCGTCTCAGTCTTCCACGAGCGAACTGCCGGTCATCGTGGCGCCGAGCGGAGAACGACAGACACTTCACGTTACTGGCATTGCCGGCGAAACGGCCGTGCTGCGTCACGGAGAAGACCACTTCATAGTCCAGGTCGGCGACTTCCTCGACGACCGGCTCCGCGTCACCGCGATCGGACGCTCCACCGTGACCTTGCAGGACAACCAAAGGAGCTACCTGCTCCGACTCGGTGGCTAGCGACTTCGTCCTGACCTGACACGATCAGAACGCAAGTGGCGCAGCCGCTCGGCGGCTATGCCATACGGGCGTGAATCCCGCCTTACCACACCCCGCCTCAGGCGGTACTGGGCGCGCCAAGTATCAGCGCATCCACCCCTCGCGATCACCGGACCTGCTCTCGCCGTCGACCTGTCGTAGCGCCATTGAGCGAGAAATGCTGCCAACTTTGACAGCTTGGGCTCGGCCTCCAGCACACAGCACAGAAAACACTCTGCTGGGCCCCCTGTGCCCTGGTCACCCAAGCTTCCGGCTCCGGGGGCCCATTCCGCACCCAACGGGCACAGAAGGAGCCCTGCTGGCCCGCCCAATCTTCTTGGAACAGCGCCTCCGGACATGGCATATCTAGCTGGCCGGACAGGCTCCAAACGGTGATTCCGCCTCACCTTTCAGGTGCACATATAGACGACGAATCGGTTAGCCAGGAGTTCCAGCCATGACGCAAACAGTAGCAGCACATAGAGCCACACTTGACGAGGCCGCCCTCCACGAAGTCAGGGATCCCGACAGCGGACAACTGCTCGGGTGGTTGGACGTGGATGGTGTGGCGCCCGACTTCGCGCTCGAGCAGGCGCTAACGCGAAATGGGCTCAAGGTAGTTGCGGCCGGTGGGTCGAGTCACCTGGCTGCAGCCGCGAATCGCAGCCAGTCGCTCTGAAGAACAGCCCCGCCTGAGTAAAGAATCGACTGGGCGAACCTGCCGGGGAGTTCTGCCCCAGCAGTCCTGACGGGGCTGCCTCATATCCCTCATCGCGCACCTCAGGGTGATCGTTCTTACAGCATCCCATCTTCCGCAATCCTGGTCCACAATGCGCGGACCGCTTGTGCCGCGGGACCATCATTGTGCTCGACTAGCGGAACCCCTTCGCCTGTCGAATTCACCACCGCCTCGTCGAAGGGGATACGGCCCAGAGGTTTCGCGCCCATTTCCAAGGCGAGCTGCTCGATGCTCTCTGTTACCTCGGAGTTGATGTCCCATTTGTTGACGCAGACGGCCGCAGGCACGCGGAAGTGGGCCGCCACTTGCAGCACGCGGCCCAGATCATGCAGGCCGGAGGGGGTGGGTTCGGTAACGGCGAGGGCAGCGTCCACGCCGGAGAGGGAGGCGATTACCGGACAGCCGATGCCAGGCGACCCATCTGTCAGGATCAGGTCCGCGCCGCGCTCCGCCGCCACATGGCGAGCGAGCTCTCGCACCTCGCTGACCAGCTTGCCAGAGGCCTCGGCGCCGGCGAGGAGCCGGGCATGTGCAAGAGGCCCGTAGCGGGTGTCGCTGAGATAGAGCCGCCCGGTGACTTGGTCTTTCATGGCGATGGCCTGTTCCGGGCAGATCAGCGCGCAGGTGCCACATCCCTCGCATCGCCGCTCGTCAACGTGGAGGTTGCGGATGGCGGCGAATTCGCACACTTCCTCGCAACGCCCGCATTCGGTGCACTTGGCCTCATCTATCACGGCCAGCTTGGCGCCGGAGTAGTCCTTCTCCTCTACCGGCTGGGGAGAGAGGAGGAGATGGAGGTTGGGGGCGTCCACGTCAGCGTCCGCGAGGACCTTGTTCTGCGCCAGCACTGCGAACGATCCCAGCACAGTGGTCTTGCCAGTGCCTCCCTTGCCACTGATGATGAGCAGCTCTTTCACTTCTTCTGCCTCCGTTCGATTTCGGTATAGGTATCCTGCAATCGCTGGCGCCACTCGGGGAAGGCATCCACGAGGGGTTCTCCCCGGGAGTAGGCTTCGGCGATGCGGCGATCGAGGGGGATCTTCAGCAGTACCGGTAGGGTGCGCTTGCGGCATTCATCTTCAATGAGGGAGTCGCGGGACCCGCTGCGATTGATGACGACGCCGGAGGGGACACCGACCTCCTGGGCCACATCCATGGCCATTTTCAGGTCGTGGAGGCCGAAGGGCGTCGGTTCTGTGACGAGCAGACAGAAGTCCGACTCGGCGATGGTTTCTTGCACGGCGCAGGCCGTACCCGGCGAGGCATCCACGATGGCAATGCCGTCAGCTTCGAGCTGGCCGATCTCCTCTCTAACAATACGCACGGCCGAGGGCTCCGCGGGTTTGAGCCTTCCCTGGATGAAACGCATGCCGCGAGCCGTGCCTACTTCCACTTCCCCGATCTGGCGCTGCCCGGGCTTGATGGCCTCCTCTGGGCAGGCGTAGACACAGCCCCCGCAGCCGTGGCAGAGCTCCGGAAAGAGCAAGACTTGCTGCTTCACTACGGCCAAGGCGTTGAACTGACAGAACTCTGCGCACTTCCCGCAGAAGGTGCACTTTGCCAGATCCACTTCCGGCAGAATCATGTATACGGGGATGACCTGCTGGATGCTCGGGTGCAGAAAAAGATGGCAGTTGGGCTCTTCCGCGTCGGCATCTACGAATTGTACATTCGGCAGGGAAAGGGCGAGGCTGACGGCCACGGTGGTCTTGCCGGTCCCTCCCTTTCCACTGGCAACGGCGATTCTCATGGCGACTCCTTAGTTTGAGATCGAGTTGTTCAGGCCTGCTAGAGCCCTACGGCTAGTAACAGGAGGCCGACCGCGAGGCCCACCGCAGAGGTATAGACCTTGACATAGGCGACGTCCTTGGGTGCATAAGCCAGCAGCGGCAGCACGCCGTGACCATCTTGTGCGATTGAGCTGGCGGCGAGGACGGAAAACGGGATCAGGCCCTCGGCGAAAAGGAGGACGAATACAACGTGGGGTCCGGACTCGGGGACGAGACCGATAAGTGCCGCAAGGAACACGAGCAGGAATGCGCTATCCGGAAGCGCGGCCCGCAGGTCAATGTGGTCAGCGGCCACCCGGAGGACGATCAAGGTGAGGAAGAACCAGAGGAAGAGCGGGAGCAGGTGCTTGCGAATGATGTGGCCATAGATGTGGTCCCGGAGGAAGTGGCTCCAGGACAATCTGGTCTGCTCTTCGACATGGATTTCGGCGCCGCACGCCTGGCAGAGGCGCAGGCGGAGCCCGCGCGCCAGCAGGTGAGCTCCCCCGGCGCCGATGATCCCCACCACGAAGCAAAGCGCGAAGATCAGCAGCGATGTGCGAGGCATTACAGCTAACATGATGAAGGCCTCATCGCCCGCCGTCGCTAACATCACGGCCGCCAGCGCGCCGAAGCCTACGCGCCCCGCTTTGTACAGGGAGACGACGAAGAACGCGGTCACACAGCCGGGCACTACGCCCAGCCCAGAGGCAATGGCGTACTGACGGAGGCCGGGTGTCCCCAGGCCGCGCTGCAGCCCCTTGCCGAAGCGGAGTTCTACGAACTCGACGGCCACCATGATGAGGAAAACGATGGCGAGGATCTTCAGTGTTTCCAGGAATACAGAAAGAAGCATTCTCCGCAGCTCATCCGGACTTGATGTCCAACACCGGGCTTCCGTCGACAGCGTCGAGTCCTTCGACCAGGAGGCGGTTCTCCTCGCGCCTGATAAGACGGACCCGCGTCATCCCGATCGGGTTCGGGCGGCAGGGACTGTGGAGCGCGAAGACACCGCGCTTGGGCTGGGTGCGGTCACCGCGAGGGTGAACCCTCAGGCGCTTGCGCTTCTCCGCAGGCAAAGCATGCATCCAATACAGGATCCAAAGATGGTTCTGTGACTCGATTCCCTCTAGGCCGGCCGCTAACTTCGGAGGGACCTCAATCAGCTTCACTCGTTCGTCAGCAGTGGCGCGGACGAACCCCACCGGGCGCACGGAGATTGCGTCATCCAGACGGACCGTCTCGTGCCGACTCCGTTCAGCGCTCACAGCAGCGCTTCGGGTCAGAACATGCGGTCGTCAGTCCGCAGCAAGCTTCACTCGGAGTATCGCCTCGTTCTGCGTTGCCGACCGCGAAGGTTGAGGGGACCTTATCCACGGCCGCGCCGTTGCACTGGGGACAGGAAACCCGGCGATCCTCCACGCGGCGAATGAACCTCTCGAAGGTGGCTCCGCAGCCTTGGCAACGATACTCATAGATGGGCATCCGCGCACCTCATAGGACTAACGCTGTCTCGTCATCAGCTGGCCGCACTTCGGGCACTTGATTTGGGTGCAGGGGACGCCCACTTGGTGGGTCGCGGTCTGTCCACAGCTCGGGCATACGCAGTTGCCGCTCGGGCCCATGGCGAATCCTCCCATGCGACCCCGGCCTCCGCCGGTGCCCCCGCCCTGCCCTCTGCCTCGGCCGGTTCCAGGACCTTGTCCCGTCGGGCCGGTTCCATCTCCTCGTGGCATATCAATCCACCTCCTTCTTGATTGGCGCGGCGCAAATGCTCAATATGGCCAGTCAAACCATAATGGCCGCGCAGCCGGCGCGTGCAAATCTCTCGTTGTGTGCGACTGGGGTGAACCTACTCCTTTTTCTCCATCTCTTGGATACGCTGGGCGATCTGGTCGAGCTGCTGCTTCAGCGTGCCGGCCGCCTCCTTTAGCTGCGCCAGTTCTTCCTCCCGACTCGCGGGCGGGGTCGGCCCTGGGGTGGGGCCGGAGGGACCGGCCGCCATACCGCGGCCCATGCCCATACCGCGGCCCATGCCCATGCCGCGGCCCGTCCCCATGCCGCCTCCGCCCACCCCGAAGTGGCCCGCAACGGAGGGCCCTTCTACTGAAGCTACCTCGCCGCGTTTGAAGGCCTCCACGGCCTCGCGGACAGTACCGCTAAGGCCAACATACACCTGCACGCCGGCGGCGGCCAGAGTTTGGTAGGCGTTGGGTCCGCAGTTGCCGGTGAGGACCACCTGGGCGCCCTTGTTGGCGATCATCTGTGAAGTCTGGATGCCGGCCCCCGCGCCCGCGGCTATGTTGGGGTTCTCAATGGCTTCAAACTCAAGGCTGTCGGTATCTACGATGAGCAGGTATTGGGCCCTTCCAAAGCGTGGATCCATCTGCGCCTCTAGGTCAGCGCCGGTGCTGGTGACTGCTACCTTCATTGGGAT
>CAZWRO010000017.1:0-4109 GCA_964635365.1 uncultured bacterium
ACCACTCCCGTCGCTTGCTCCCTACCTGTTACCTATGTATGGTAACTCAAGAAACCCTCCTGAAGAGCCGCTTGCCAGCATAACCGTGACCTAGTATCATGGCATCGTTATGGACCAACAGATGCGCGAGATCGACATCCTCATTCGCGCTCGATATTCGCTGCTCTATGTGGTTTCCTGGGAAGAGCGCCGAGTCTTGGCGGCGCTCTGCGAAATCGTCGTCGGCCAGGACAAGGAGTTCTACACCTGGTCCGAGACCATGGGCCTGCGCTCCGGCAGTAGGAACGCAACCGTCGGCACCACCGAATCGAAAACTCGCGACCCGCTCAGCGTCCTCGATCGCATCCGCAACAGCGCCCAGCCGGCCGTCTACGTGCTCAAAGACTTCCACGTCTTCCTCAACCAGGGATACCCCCACGCCAGCGCCGTCATCCGCAAGCTGCGAGACCTGGCCAGCGCCCTCCACACCGCCTACGCAACCGTCATTCTGCTCTCCCCCGTCCTTCAGCTCCCCGATGAATTGCAGAAAGACATCAACGTAATCGATTACGATCTTCCCGGCCTGCGAGAACTCGACGGCCTCCTCACCCGCGCCATGGATTCCGTGCGCGGTCAGGAAGGCGTGGACGCCAAGCTCACCGCGGAGGCCAGGGAGCACGTGCTGAAGGCCACCCTCGGCCTCACCCTCACCGAGGCGGAGAACGTCTTCGCCAAGTGCATCGTCGAAAAGGGCCGCTTCGACGTCGGCCTCATCGTCGCCGAAAAGCAGCAGCTCATTCGCAAGTCGGGCGTGCTCGAATACTTCCAGTCCGATCAGCAGGTGGAGGACATCGGCGGCCTGGAGGTGCTCAAGGGCTGGCTCAAGAATCGGGGCCTCGCCTTCACCGACAAGGCCCAGCGCTTCGGCCTTCCCGCGCCGCGGGGAATCCTGCTCCTCGGCGTCCAGGGCTGCGGCAAGAGCCTCACCGCCAAGGCCGTCGCCCGCCTCTGGCGGCTCCCCCTGCTGCGCCTCGACGTCGGTCGCATCTTCGCCGGGCTGGTCGGCTCCTCCGAGCAGAACATGCGCCGCGCAATCCAGATGGCCGAAACGGTTTCCCCCTGCGTCCTCTGGCTCGACGAAATCGAAAAAGGCCTCGCCGGCGTGCAGTCCTCCGGCCTCGCCGACGCCGGAGTCACGGCCCGCGTCTTCGCCACCCTCAACACCTGGATGCAGGAAAAGACCAAGCCCGTGTTCGTCGTCGCCACCGCCAACGACATCAGCCAGCTCCCACCGGAGCTCCTGAGAAAGGGCCGCTTCGACGAGATCTTCTTCGTCGACCTCCCCGCCCAGTCCGAGCGCAAGGAAATCTTCTCCGTCCATCTCCGCAAGCGCAAGCGCGATCCTCAGCAGTTCGACCTCGACCGCCTGGCCGCCGACTCAGACGGATTCTCCGGGGCCGAAATCGAGCAGGCCATCATCTCCGCCCTCTACACGGCCTTCGAGCAGGATCGAGATCTCAATAGCGAAGATGTGGTGGCGGCCGTCAAGCAGACCGTTCCGCTGTCGGTCACCATGCGAGAGGATATCGGTATGGTCAGGCGCTGGGCCAAGGGCCGGGCCCGACCGGCCTCCCGCCACGGCCTCGCCGATGTCGATATCGGGTCTCCCGACGACGACCTGGCGTCCTCCACCGACTGGCTGGCGCCTCAGGCCTGGGTCAGGCCCCCACGACCGCCCGGCGCCCACTAGCGCGCCCCCGCAATCTCACGGTCCCGGCGGGAAACCCACCCCCTCGCGGCGAAGTGCCTGCTTGTGACTCGAAGCCGCTTCCAATACCTGGAGATCGGCCGTAGCCTCCGACGCCGCACCGTGGTCGTTGAGGAGCCTATCGCGACGCCGGCCGAACGCACCTTCTTCCGGCTCGTCGAGACCATAGGCTCCTTTGGCACCGACCTCAGCGAGCTCACCAGCCCCGGCGGCCTGGCCGTCGACTCCGACGGCAACCTCTACATCGCCGACACCCTCAACAACCGCATCCAGAAGATCACCCCCCAAGGCGACGTCTACGGCCTCGGCGGCGACAACCTCCTGCTTCATCCCTGCGACGTGGCCGTCGACAACGCCCGCTTCATCTACGTCGTCGAGCAGGGCGCCAACCGAATCCAGAAGTTCGGCCCCAAGGGGCAGTTCATCTTCGCCGTGGGCGGGCCCGAGGCCCGGTGGCCGCGCTTCGCCTCCCCCACCGCCATCTTCCTCGACTCCTACCACCATGTCTACGTCGCCGATAGCGACAACAACCGCGTCACCTCTTACACCGCCACCGGACGCTGGCTGACCGACTACCACGGGCCCCGGCCCGATCTCTCCTTCGCCCGCCCGCAGGGAGTCGCCGTAGACGCCGGCGGCTTCATCTACGTCGCCGACACCATGCATCACCGGATACTCCGCCTGACCCCCGACGGGAAGTTCGACTCCCAAATCGGCCGCCCCGGACCCGAGACCGGAGAGCTGTCTGAGCCCCGCGGCCTGGCCATCGACCCCGACGGAGGCCTCTGGGTCGCCGACTCCGGCAACGATCGCGTGCAGAAGTTCGCCCCCGATGGCCAGGTAACCACCTGCTTCCCCGGCGGCAGGGACGTCGACCTATCCTGTCCCAACGCCGTCGCCGTCGACAGTCGCGGCAGCGTCTACGTCTCCGACTCCCTCAACCACCGCATCGTGCGGCTTGCCCCCGCGGGAAAGCAACTTGAAGACTAAACTGGTCGAGCGCGAGATCGCCTATACCGGAGCCCAGCTCCGCTCGGGGTGGATCCGGGAAGTCGCCGGCCTGGAGGGCGACGCCGCCGTCGCCTTCCTCGGCCCCTGCGACGTCGCGCCCGAGCACATGGTGGACCGGGTGGACCTGGAGGCGGGAGCGCGGATCGTCAGCCCCCGCATGGTGCACCTAATCGTGGAGCACCCGAACCTGGACCTCGATCACATAACCACCCGCCAGCGCCTGCTCATGGCCCTCGCCGGCGAGATCATCAACACCCATCTCGGCGAGACCCTCCTGCGCAGGCATGGCGACGACCTCTACCTGCGGAATCGCAAGCTGTCGGTCTCCGTCGCCACCAGCTCCCCCACCGCCGGCCTCCTGCACGCCGGCTTCAACCTCCGGGGCGAAGGCGCTCCGGTCCCCGCCATAGGGTTGGAGGAGCTGGGCCTCGACCCGCGCGCATTCGCCGACGAACTCTTAGAGGCCTACGCCGACGAGATCCACCGCGCCGCCGAGGCCGCCCGCAACGTCAAACCCGTCGCCTAGCTTTAGCACGCCATCAGGAGCTTGCGAGGGATGCCAACCGAAAAACCCTACGACCCCGTCGAAATCGCCGAAGCGCGGCCGCTGCAAGCGCTGCAACTCGAGCGGCTCCGCTGGACAGTCGCCCAGGCCGCCCAGTCCCCGCACTACGCGAAGGTGCTGGCCGACAAGGGCCTCGGCCCGGAATCGATCCGCACCCTCGACGACCTGTCGCGGTTCCCGTTCACCGAGAAGCAGGACCTGCGAGACACCTACCCCTATGGCCTGCTGGCCGTGCCGAAGGCGGAAGTGGTTCGCCTCCACCACTCCTCCGGCACCACCGGCCTCGCCACCGCGGTCTTCCACACCGCCGGCGACATCGAGCGCTGGGCCGACCTCGTCGCGCGCTGCCTCCATATGGTGGGAATGCGCAAGGGCGACGTCTTCCAGAACATGATGAGCTACGGCCTCTTCACCGGCGGGCTCGGCCTGCACTACGGAGCCGAACGGCTGGGGGCCTTCGTCATCCCCACCGGCGCGGGCAACACCCGCCGCCAGATCGAGTTCATGCGCATCTTCGAGACCGCCGCCATCCACATCATCCCGAGCTATGCCATGGCCCTGCTCGGAACCTTCGAGCAGATGGGCGTAGACCCCAAGCGCGACCTCTCGCTTCGGTTTGCCGTCGCCGGGGCCGAACCCTATACCGAAGAAGCGCGAGGCCGACTGCAATCCGGCTGGGGCATCCCCTTCTACAACTGCTACGGCCTCTCCGAAATGTGCGGCCCGGGCGTCGCCTTCGAATGCCCCGAACAGCAAGGCCTCCACCTTTGGGAGGACTCCTACCTA
>CAZWRO010000017.1:4209-19456 GCA_964635365.1 uncultured bacterium
GCCAGGCCGGGTTCGACGTGCTCGAGGCGGGGGAGTTCTCGCAAGTGGTGGGGGGCACGTGAGCACACGTGGTGGGAGGAACGTGAGCGCCGGTCTCGTCGAGATCTTCTCCTCGATCCAGGGCGAAGGCCTGCTGATCGGCGAGCGGCAGGTGTTCCTGCGCTTCGCCGGCTGTAATCTCGACTGCGCCTATTGCGACACGCCGGCGGCGAAGACATCGCCGCCGGTGTGTCGCGTGGAGCGTGCTCCCGGGGCGCAGGACTTCGAGGAGCAGCCAAATCCGATGTCGGCGGGGGAGGTGCGGGAGGCGGTGCGGCGGCTGGTACGGCCCCAGCCGGGCCTGCATAATTCGGTCAGTTTGACCGGAGGCGAGCCTCTCCTGCAGGCCGACATGCTGCTGGAAGTGCTCCCTATGCTCGGCGACTTGGGTTTGAGGGCATTTCTGGAGACCAACGGAACCCTTGCCGATGAGCTGCGGCTTGTCCTCCCCCACCTCGACGTGGTCAGCATGGACATCAAGCTGCCCTCCAGCACGCGGCAGGCGCCGATGTGGGGCCGCCACGAGCGGTTCCTGTTGGCGCTGGCCGCGGACGATGACCGGACTCGTCTGGACTACGCCAAGTGCGTGGTGACGGCCGACTGCGATCCGGGGGAAGTGGACCAGGCCGCGCGCCTGATAGCCGGCATCCGCGCGGAGATGGCGCTGGTGCTCCAGCCGGTGACGCCGACCGGGCCGGAGATCGCGCCGCCGGCCCCGGCGCAGATGCTCGACCTGCAAGCGACGGCCAAACGCCACCTCTCGCAGGTCCGAGTCATCCCGCAAATGCACCGGATCGCCAGCTATCTCTAGTGCCGCCTCCCGAGACAGCACACTAGCTCAGTCGAGTGACGCGAGGAGGGCCCCGATGACCATAGGCGCGGCCTCTCGGATTTTCGCCTGGTCCTCGGGCGGCTGCTTCTCCAGCCATCGGCTCACGCGGGGGTGATTCAGCAGCACCGCGGCGGCCTCCGTCGGGCTGACTATCAGCTCGAGGAACCAGAACAGACGACGCGCGTAACGGAAGATTCTCAAGAAGCGTTTCATCGCCAGTAACCTCCTGTTGGGGTATGGATTTCGATCTCTCCCTCCGCCATCCGCGCCTCCACTCTGGCGCCCAGAGCCTCCCCGATCTCCCGCACGGGGGCCACGGCGCGGCCTTCGTGCAGAAATCCTGAAGCCACGCGCTCCCCGTCGACGAGCACCTCGAGCGGCCGCGCGGGCTGAGCCAGATCGAACACCTCGAAGTGCATGGGGTCGGGGGTGCGCCAGTCTCCGCCCCACGTGAATCCCTGCCGCGCGAAGGCCGCCACCAGCCGTTCGTCCTGTCGCCCGCGCGAGCCGTAGGGGAACAGCCGCGCGTTGACGTCCACCGCGATGCCCCAGGCGTGCCGCGACAACCGCCGCCGCGGATCCCATCCCATGTGGCGGGGAACGAAGCACCCGTCGAAGGTGTTGAGCAGATGGGCGAGATGTCTCGCCGCAAGGTCGGCGAGCACGCGCCTGAGGGCCGGGGCGATCAGCCGGTGGCAAGAGATGACCGACAGCGGCCGCCCGCCGCCGCTGCGCACCTCGAACGGAGGCGCGATGGAGACGATGTTGCGCCGCTGCCATTCGCCCAGGATCTCGATGGCGCCGCGCCTGGTCGGGTGCTCTCGCCAGGAAAACCGGCCGAAGGTTGACTCGACCCAATCGCTGCTGCGCACCACGGCTAGCGCCTCCTCTCGGCGCCGAGGTGCGCGGCGACCTGCTCCAGCGTGTGCAGGAGCCGATCTTGCCATCGGCGCTGATCGTCCGCGTAGTGGGCGAGGTCGGCGTCGAAACGCCCGAGCGAATCGGTGACGTGGCTCATGTGATTTTGCACCACGCGGGAGAAGCTCTCCCCGGCGGCACGGATTCCCTGCGACTGGGTATCGAGCTGCTCCTTGAGCCCGCGCACGGTGGCATCGTGAGAGGCCATCATCCGCCGCAAGGTCCACCAGAACAGCCAGGCCAGCACCCCGGAAAGGCCGTACTCCTTGAGAATGGTCAGCGCTTCAACTGGAACCGGGTTCATGGCCGCTCCATCTCCACCGGCACCACGCGGGCGCCGACGCGGCCGTCCGGCGCGATATAGGCGACGCCCCGCCAGTCCACTCGCTCCCGTTGCATCACCTCGAGGACGCGTTGCACGCGCTGCTGAAAGCGTTCTCGCTTGAGCGCCTCGATCGCCTGGTCGGAGATCTCTCCGCCGGCGCAGGCGCAATCTTCCGTGCGGCCTTCGGTGTCATCCACAGGTGTATCTCGCATGAGGGCCTCCTCATCAGTAGTCACTGCAGAGCTGCTTCCAGACATAGCCTCCGCTCTTGTTCTTGAGGCAGACGTAGACGGCGTCGCCGAAGCCGTCGGGGATGCCCGCGTAGTTCCCGTCCGCAACCACGACCTTTCGGTAGTAGCTGCTGGAGGGGCTCGGCAGCGAGGCCACGTGGCCCAGGCCGAGGTAGCCGCCCCCTCCCACCAGCACGCTTCCTCCGGCGATCACGTCCGCGCTGGCCGTGATGTCACCGTACACGATCAGCTTCGGGGTGCCATGGTATAGTCGCGCAGCCAGCGTTCCATCGTACTTGCGGAACAGCGTAGAGCCATCGGTGTCGATGGCGAGGTTCTTGTTCTGGGAGTTGCAGACCAACCGGAGGTAGGTCCCGGCCCCCGAACTCCCCTGGGCGATGCGCCAGGAACGCTCCAAACCCAGGTGCAGAAGGGTGTTGCCCTCTCCCGCGTTGGCGATAGTGAGCTGCGCATTGTGCACCTTCACGTCCTGCCCGACGGTCAGTCGCTCGGTCAGGACGCCGGCGCTGGCCGCGCGGAGGGAAAGCGCCCCGGTGTTGTCGGCGCCGGCGCGCACTCCGTAGACGGCGGCGAGCACGTTTTCCTGCCCCTGACTATCCTCCACGGCAAAGGCACATCCGGCCCCGAACCCGTCGGCCATGTTGCCGCTGGTTTTGTGCTTGGCGAGAAAGGCGGAACAGGCGATGGCCGTCTCGCTGGTGGACCGGATAACATCCAGCCGACCTTTCACGTCTCCGTGCATGTGCAGTCGGGCCCGCTCCTGCCAAGCGGAGGTGGCCCAGGGGGCCCCGCCGTTGGGGTCGCTCGAATCCGGATACCACCAGACGAAGAGATCGCCGTCGGTGTCGAGCCCGACGGCCGCGGACTCCTCGGTATGGGAATCCCGGCCCCAGGAGTCGCCGCCCTCGTACCAGGCATTGCGCTGGACCAAGGTGTGGCCGCCGGCGAGGTCGTTGCCGGCGAGCTGGGTGAACCGGCCGTAAGGCGGAGTGCCGGAGCCATCCAGCTCGAAGTTGATTCCCCCGCCGACGAAGTTGCGGTGCTGGGTCATCATGAACCCCAGCTCCCACCCGCCCACTTCATTGTAGGCCCCGAGGGGGTTGGCCCCGGGAGTCGCGCGCCACCAGACGATTCCCCCCACCGGCTCCGAAGGAATGCCGTTCTCGGAGCGCAGCTCCATCAGGTAGGCGTACTTCGTGGTGTCCACGCGGCTCCAGGTGCCGGCGACTTCGTCGTAGCCGGCGTTGATCGCCCAGAAGAAATCGCCGTCCTTCTCGAACAGGCGCGTACGCTGGGTCGCGCTCTGGTCGATGGCCTTGAATCGCAGGCGCTTCACCCAGGCGGAGGCGATGCCGTCGCCGCCGCACAGATCCTGAAGGTCGCCGTGCTGCGCGGCGGTGCAGTGGTAGTACTCGGCCGCGCTCCCTCCCTGCAGGTCGGGCAGCAAGTTGTGGACCTTGGCCGATAGGTCCACCCATTCGGTTCCATCGTAGCCGCGCCACACCGCGCGGGAATCGTCGAAATAAATGGTGCTCTTCTGGGCCTCCGCCGGCTCGGTCCCGGAGACGGAGAAGACGCCGATCCCGGCCGAGTCTTCGGAGGCATCGGCCGCCATGCTGGGCCCGGTCACCCAAGGGGCTCCGGCGTGGCCGGCCTCGTACTGGATGGCGACCCAGTCGCCGACCCGAGGCACGTAGCCGGAGACGATGGGCACCTGCTTGAGCTCCAGCGGGTTGTTGTGAGCATCGTAGCTGACGAGCAGCTCGGCCTGATTGCCGTTGACGGCAAGCACCTGACCTCTTTCGAACAGGCGCCGGGTGCGCGCCTGGAAAGGATTGGTGGCCGCAAGCTGGCCGAAGAAGTCAGGGCGACGGCTGGGCACTGATGGTGAGTTCATGGGCAGTTACCTCAAGGTTGCGCTCAGGGTAGAGAGAGGCCGGCCGCGGAGCTGGGGAGGCTCTCGAAGTCGTTGCCGGGATCGTAGAAAGTCACCTCGTAGTACACCTCTCCGTGGAGGTTGTCGGTGCCGTAGTCGATCCAGGCGACCGGCAGGAATCCGGGCTGCACGCGGGCGGCGACCAAGTCGAAGGGGCCGGTGCTCACCTGAGAGCGATAGACGTTGTAGACCGTGCGCGGCGGCGCCGGAAGCCCTGGATACCAGACCAGCCGCGGGCGGTCCGTGCCCCAGACGGGCAGCAGGTTCCCGGTCAGGCTCTGCGGCTGCCAGGCCAGCTCGGCCTGCGTCGGGGCCCCGCCGCTCTGAGGCGCGCAGGGAACGGGGCCGGCGAATTCGCCTAGCACGCCGCCGGCGGTCTCACCGCCAACCTTGAACCAATAGGTCTGCGCGTTGGTCAGGCTGGACACCAGGGCCGGCGAGGCGCTGACGCTGGCCACCTGCGTGTAGCTGCTCTCGGCCGTCGCCGCCTGGAAGACGCGATAGCCGGTGATGGAAGGGTCTTCGGGCTGGGGGGCCCACTCCAGCCGGATTGCGGCGTCGAGCGGATGGGCGGAGAAGCTGTCGGGCGCGGTGGGGACTCGGTGGCGATACCCCCGCAGTTCGAGGTCCATGGTGTGCTGTCCGCAGCGGTGTCCGGTCTGGCGATGTTCGACCGCCTCCACCCGGTAGAGCTGGGTGGGGCCGGAGTGAGTGCTGCCGCTGTGGACGACGGTGACCACGCGGCCGGGCCTCATGAACACGTCGCCGGCCACCGTGCCGGAGCCGGAGGGCTGGACCCAGCTGTAGTCGCGGCGCACCGCGTTGGCGAGCTGGCGGGCGAGCGGGGCGGTGCGCATGGTGGGCTCGAACAGGGTGAACAGCCGCGGCCCGTAGCGGGCGATGCTTTCCGGGTCCTCGACCATCACGCCGATATCGTGGTTGCGCGCGTCGCGGCTCTTCACGATGATGCGATTGCGCAGGTTGATGCCGGAGACCGAGGGCGACCAGCCGAACAGCTCGCGGCCGGCGAGATAGGTCTCTTCGCCCGTCTGCGCGGACCACTCCAGGTCGTGCAGGCAGTAGACGCCGTCGTCATCGGCCTCGAAGACCCAGCCGATCATCCTCGCCAACTGGGCGCAGGCGTCGAGCACGGTGGCGTTCTGCTCGGTCCACTTGGGCATCACGAAGCCGGTCGCGCCCAGCGAGTAATCGGAGGGGCTCAGCCCGGCCTCGTAGCGCGCGTTGGTGATCAGGTCCTCGACGATCTGCTCGATGGGCTGGTCGGTGTAGTGGTCGAAAACCTCCACGAAAAGGTCGGCGAGCCGCTTGGTGACATCTCGCACCTGGCCGAGATGCACGTCTCCGCGGTCGTTGGCGTGGAAGGTGATGTCATCACCCAGGATGCCGGTGAAGGTGGTCTTCAGCCAGTCAACCGTGGTGGAGGTGTCGTAGAGCGCGATCTCGTCGATCTGTATCCACTGCTCCTCGGACTTCGGGGAGAACCGGAAGACGACTTGCGACACGTCGCGCTGGTTGAGATCGAGCCCGCAGAGGTAGTGCCGACTTCCCGCGGGATCGTCCCGGAGGTGATCGACCTCCAGGGGAGCGGTGAAGGACCCCGCGCTTCCGATGAGCGTGACCGAGGCCGAGCTGGGCAGCAGCACGTCGGCGGCGGCCCGGGAAAGCAGGCTCACGGCGACGGAGTGGACGCCGCGCGCGGGCGAGAGGCTGAAGGTCACCGTCGCCTCCACCCCCTGCCAACCCACCCAGGCGTCATCGAGCTCGTTGTGAGGCTGGCCGAACCCGCCGTCGGTGAGCTCGGCGCCCAGGGGGGAGGCGGGCCGAGTGGGCGCGGGGCTGCCGCAGTCATACGGCAACCCGTAGGCGAGATTCGGGCGCAGCTCGACGCCCTGTTGGAGGCGGATGAGCCGCCCTTCGTCGAGCAGTGGGTCGTAGCTGCTGGAGGTGTCGTAGTTCCAACTGCTCACCTGATTGTCTCGCGCCACCATCCCGTCGGCGTTGTCCAAGGACAAGTCGGCGGTGGTGACCGCCTTCAGCCGGCGCGTGATGGTGAAGGGAAAGAGCAGCCGGTCCGACAGGTCCCACCAGGCGTTGTCTCTGAGATACTCGATCCGGGCCAGCGGCCGCACGTCGGCGGAGAGCTGGTTGGCCTTGACGTCCATCTCCGTCGGGACATAGCCTGCGACCGTCAGCCGCGGGTAGCACTGGTACTGCTGGAAGGGCCGACCGGCGTCGGTGACGCGGAACTCGAAGTCGAGTCCCGGCGAGGCCGATGAAAGAATCGCCAGCGACCAGAGATCCTCCGTGAAATCCCCCGGCCCGTAGACCGCGGGGTCGGTGTCATCGTCGAGCTGCTTGGCGCGGCCGCCGATGAAGTTTGCGCTGGTGACCGCCGTCGGCGTGGTGAGCCGCTGGGTGGTGATGGGATCGGCGTCTGCGAACCAGATGCTGGGATAGACCAGAGGCATGTCGAAGGGCGGAACCCCGAAGGTGCCGACGCGGTACCACTGGTTGGTTCCCACGCTCCGGTATTCGAGCCGGCGCGCGACGGATAGGCTGTGCAGGCCCAGGTGCTGGCTTTGCAGGCGCAGGAGCATGTGCGAGCCGGGCGCCACCGCGGCCAGGTTGCTGTCTTCGCTGCGCAATGGCGAGTTGCTCGCGGGGGGCGCGTCGTCGGAGAACCACTGGAAATGGGTCTGGCGCATGGGGGAGGTCGGCATCAGACATCACCTCCCAGGCCGGCCGCCGGCACCACTACGCTGTTCAGCCGCAGCACCCGGCCCAGCGACCCGGCGAAGGCGCGCGCGGCGCGCTCGCCGGCCTCCTCCGACTGGCCGCTGACCTGCACGGCGCCGGCGGCGAGGTTGACCACGACCGGGCTGAACGAAGGCTGTGGGGAGGCCGAGCTGAACCAACTCGGGCCGGTCGTCGGCAGGCCCATCTGCTGGGAGACCAGCGAGCCGGTGGCGGCGTAGCCGCGGGCGAGGTTGTAGAGGTAGGCCTCGACCTCGAACCCCTCGGGGGTGTTCAGCCACTGGCGGCGCAGCTCTTCCTGCTGGCGGGCGCGCTCGGCCTCGTCGTCGTCATCGCCGCCGAACAGGCCGCCCAGCATCCCGCCGATGATGGCCCCCACCGGCCCGCCGAGGCCATAGCCCACGGCCCCGCCGATGGTGCCGTAGAGCTGGGAGCGGGCGCCGCTGCCGGTGATGCCGGCGCCCATGCGGCCGTAGCCGGTGCCGGGAAGGCCGCGGCTGGTCGGCAGGCTTAGGAGCCGCGCGCCGGAGCCGGAGACCTCCATTCCACCGAGCAGGGCCTCCCGGCGGAAGGCGCGCAGAAAGCCGGTTTCGATGGCCTCGGCGGTGAGCTCTTGCCTCCGCGCGCCGGTGTCGGAGGTCGCGGAGGAAAGCGAGGCGGCCGCGGCGAGCATGGTGCGAGAGGCCGCCAGCATGGTTTCGGCGGCGGACTCCATCGGCGTGGAGCCGCCGATGAGCGGCTGTAACGGAGTTATCGCGTCCGGCTGGATATCGGAAGTGGCCATGTTGATGCTCCTCGCTAAGCCGCGCTATCCCGGCGGGCCGCTCCGGAGGGCGGCCTCGGCCCGCGCCAGCGCCAGATGCCCCTCGGCCTCCAGCCGCGCGATGGCTTCTTTCAGCCACCAGGGCAAGACCAGCAGCGCGGGGTCGAGCGGGTGTCGATAGGCGCCTGGGTAGCGGCGGCAGATCAGGTCGTTGAGTCGGAATCCGGGGTGGCGGCTGAGGCTTTTGGGAGCGCGTCACCCTCCGGGGGCTCCAGCTCGCGATAGCCGCGGCGGAGCTGTTCCTTCACCTCCGGATGAAGCGCCTGCACGTCGGCGATCTGCTGGAAGTAGGGCTGGTCGTGGTCGTCGGCGCGACGCACGCCGCGCAGCAGCACCCAATCGTCACAGGTGCGAGCGAAGGCGTTCCAGCACTCGACGTCGATGCGGCGGGGCCGCGCCAGCTCGACCAGCTCTTCCCGAGGTAGGGTGAGCAGTTCCTCGCGGCGGGCGGCCAGCAGTTGCTCCAGCCGCGCGGCGCGGGCCTCGGCCTGCGCGGCGCAGCGGCCGCGGTGGTCCTCGGCGCGGCGGGCGAAGTCCTCCGCGCGCTCGCCGGCGGCGGCGTCCCGGCGCGGGGTCACGGGATCGCGAAGCTCCCGACGCAGGCGAGAGTCCATCTGCGAACGCTCGGCCTCCAACACCATGGCGATGAGGTCGGGCCGCGGGGCCAGCATCAGCGCCTCGGTGAGGGCCTCGGCGCGCTCGGTGCCGGGGCGGAAGTCGAGCAGCTTTCTCTGCATGGCCTCGTGGCCGCGCTCGAGGGCCTCGGTGCGATCGCCGATGATCTGGATCCATACCTCCTCGTGCTGGTCGCCGAGCTGCACGGTGAGGCGCCGGCCCCAGAGGCCCATCTCGGTGAGGCTGACGCGCGTGGAATCAGTGGCATCACTGGCATCAGAAGGATTCATGGTTCTCCTCGTTCTCCTCCGTCAATAGCTCGGGGTGGTGTTCCACAGCCGACAGCGCGCGTCGAGCGGAGGGGATTGGCTGGTGTCCAGCAAGGCCTCGAAGGCGATGTCGTAGACCAGCCGGCCCGGCGCGAGCGGCACGTCGGCCGAGAAGTAGCGCGCTTGCGGGAACTCCACTTCCAGGCCGTAACCCCAGGTGCCAACCACGCTGGCGCCGGCGACGGCGAAGCGGAGGCTGGTGGGCTCGCCCGAGACGAAGACCTCGTGCGCGGCCGTGGACTCGAAGGCCATGGTGAAGCGGCCGCCTGCGGCGAATCCACCGGCCGGCAACTTGCCGAGCTTTCCGCCCGCGCCGGCGGTCCAGACGTTGTCCACCAGGCCGTTGTTGATGCGCACCAGAAACTCCTCGACCTCGGTGTTGGGCTGGCCGCCGAGGTCGGCGTCGAAGCCGCCGTAGTGCAGCGGCTCGTCGCTCGCATAGGCGGGAGTGCTGGGGGCGATGAGGGCCTCCTCGCGGCCCCGACAGTCGACGTCGGCGATGAGCGTACGGCCGGGGGCCAGGGAGAGCGCGAGCCGGTTCACGCGGACACCGCTGATCCGGCGGCTGGAAAGGCCGCCCAGGTTCTCCTCAATGGTGAGCGAGGGCAGGAAGGTGGTGTCGCAGCGCGTGAAGGTGTGCTGGTAGACGGCGTCGGTTCCGCTGGAGGCGACCAGCGTGGTGGTCACCGTGCCGAAGGCGGCCTTCAGCAGCTCGCCGAGGCCCCCGGCGCAGACGTCGAAGCTGAGCTGGCCGCTGCACAGGGTCGGCCCCCGGCGGAAGTGCCGACGGGCGCGGGTGCCGCGTACGGTACCCGGGATCTCGTGGCTGGTGATGGGACGGATGTCGGCCTGGGTGACTTCCAGATAAGTGGCGGCGCTGGCGGGCTGGCCCCAGGTGGACTCCAGGGCGAGGCCGACGGCGCCGAGTTGACCGATGCGACCGGACATAATGACCTCCTTCAGGGTGTGCGCTGCTCGCAGGTGACGAGCAGGACGGCCTGTGAATGCCAGTAGGATTCGACTTTGGTGCGGGCGCGCCGAACCAGGCCCGCCTGCATGGAGCGGACCAGCCCGCCGAGGGTGGGAGCGGTGCGGAGAGAGTCCTCGACGGCTTCCACGTAAGCGAGCAGCAGGTCCTCACAGGCCTGTGCGCTCTCCAGGGAGCGCACCGCGACGTGAACCTCTATGTGGTAGGCGTGATCGCGCCGGTTGCTCGCCCAGCGGGGCCGCTCGGCGCCGACGGAGTCGGCGAAGAAGACCCCGAGGGCGGGATGACGCGTGGCCGGTAAGGCGGCGAAGGCCTCCCGATCCCGCAGGATCGACTTGACCTCCGCCAGCTCCGGGTCGCCGGCGAGCACGGCGCAGATCGCCTCGCGGATGGGAACGAATCGATTGGATTGCGGATGGGCCATAGGTGGCTCCTCACATGTGGCTTGGGCGGAAGACGCGCTGCCGCCCGGCAGGCGGATGGGGCGAGGTGGGCCGGGGCCTGCTAGGTCTAGTCTTGCTGGTCCAGGCGCAAGAGCTGGTCGGCGGCGGCGGTGCGACCGGCGTACTCGGCGTCCTGCGCGCGGCCGGCCTGGCGATGGTAGTACTGGTAGCTGGCCAGCACGGTGTCGCCTCCGCCGATCCGCCCCCCGAGGAGGCGACGCAAGCGGCCGGCTCGGTGATCGACTTGGTAGTCCTTGACGGAGGTGGGGCGGTAGCTTGGCTGGTAGTCGCCGCGGTCCTCGACGTAAGTGAAGGTTCCGGTCTCGTTGGTGAGGGTCATGGTTCCGGTGAGGATGCCGCTGTGGGCGAGCTGAACCCAGTCGCCGTCGTCCGCCGGAATGACCACCGCCTGTCCGCTCAGGACAACGGTGCCGAGGTCGAGCTGGCCCTGCCGAAGCAGCAGCAGGCCGGCCTCGAACTCCTGCCGATAGGGATCCGGCCCGGCGCCGCGCTGGTTGCCTAGCTGGAGGCCGCGACGGGCGCGGGCGAGGGCGCCGACGGCGGAGAGATTCAGTATGCGGTCGGGCACCGGATCGAAGGGCGTCTCGTAGTCGCCCGCGCGGGCGGCTTCATCGATCTCGGCCTCCGCTTCGGCGATGCAAGTGGTCAGGTTGAGGCTGCTGGAAGATACGTCCGGGATGACCTCCTCGGTCAATCCCACCGCCCGCAGGCGGATTTCGCTGGGTGTGCAGTAAGGCATGGTTGTCTCCTGGATTGTCCTTCAGCCTTGTAGACGGCCTGAGAGCCATTGAGAGGCGGGGGAAGCCGCTATTCTCACGAATGGTAATATCACCTACGCTTGTTATCATTTGGGCGCCGAAATGATAACAGCGTGCCCGTTGGGCAGGCCTGCCCTGAGCTTGTCGAAGGCACCTTGGTCCTGCTAGTGCTCAGTAAAGTTTGTTGTGCGCTGTTTTCGAGCCTCAGTTTCTGGGGCAGGAGCAAGCTCCTGCCGAACAGACAGGGTTAGGCTCAGGTCAAATTCAACTTTACTGAGCACTAGTCATGTTGGCGGGCATGGGAATGCCCGCCCTACAGCTCGGTGTCGTCAAACGGGAACTCGTCTTCGGGCCGCGCCTCGTCCAGCAGTTGAGTGAGGTGATGGTCTAGAAACTCCCGCGCCTCGGCCTCGTCGAGGAAGCGGCGGCGCTGGAGGGGATGGTGGCCCGGGTCGCGCCGCGGCTCGGCGCTGAGGGCGAGGAAGTAGCTAAGGTCGAAGCCCTCGCCGAGCAGCTCCAGCGCCGACTGATAGAGCGGGAAGCTGTAGCTGTGCAGCGGGTCCTCGGGGGAGCAAAAGTGCTCCCTATGGATGCGGACGGCGCGCTGAAGGTACTTCCTCGCCTTATCGGTGAGCTGGCCGCGGGTGCGTTCTAGGTCGTAGCGGGCGAGGTGGAGGTAGTCGCGGGCCAGAAAGACCAGGCCCAGCCGCCGGTTGGGGTGGCGCTTGCGGTCTTTGAGCAGCAGGGGCAGGTTGCGCAGGAAGCGTTGTCGGCGGATCCCCTCCGTGACATACCCATCGTGGACGATGTGGACATCGCTCAACACCACGGCCGGGGTGACGCCCTGATTCAGCTCTGTCTCCGGGTGCTCGTGGACGCAGCCGAAGAAGCGGACGCCCAGGCCGTTGCGATAGAGGCGGACGGGGACGTCGGGCTTGAACTGGGCGTCGATGGCGTGGTGGTGCTGGCGGATTACATAGCCGTTGTACAGGTTGTCGCGCAGGTACTTGTCGAGGTTTTCCCCGCCGAGCAGGTACTCGTCGGCGTCGATCCAGAGGATCCACTCCTTGGTGGCCCGCTCGACGCTGTGGTTGCGGGCGGCGGCGAAGTCGTCCTCCCAGGGGATCTGATAGACCTGGTCGGTGTACTCGCGGGCGATCTCCAGGGTGTGGTCGGTGGAGCCGGTGTCACACACGATGATCTCGTCGGCGATGGGCTTCACGCTGTCGAGGCAGCGGTAGAGCGTGGCCTGGGCGTTTTTCACGATGAGGCAGACGGAGACCGTCTGGCGCCGGCCGGTTCCGGGGCGCAGCAGCAGGCCGTCGAAGAACTGTTCCCACTCGCCGGCGATGGCGCGCCACTGGTAGCGCTCCTCGATGCGTCGGCGGCCGGCCTGGCCCATCTCCGCCCGACGGGCTTCGTCTTCCAGCAGCGCGATTACGCCCTCCACGAAGCCGGACTGGTAGCGCTCTCCGTGGGGGTCCCCGGGGATCAGCAGGCCGGTCTCCCCGTCGGCGACGCTCTCCTTGAGGGCGCCGTAGCGAGAGGCGACCATCGGCGTTCCGCAGGCCGCCGCCTCCAAGGCGCTGATGCAGCTCACCTCCGGGAAGACGGCGGGATAGACCACCAGGGCGGAGGCCGCGAGCTCGCGATAGAGCTCGCGCTTGTTGAGAGGGCCGAGCAGCGTGACACCGGGCAGCAGCTCGGCGGTGCGGTGGAGGGTGTCGAGATAGTCGGCCATCTGCGCGTCGGCGCCGGGGTTTTCGTAGTGGGCGATGGCGAGCTTCAGCTCGGGGCGGCGGCGCTTCAGCTCCGGCCACATTTCGAGCAGCACATCGAGGCCGCGCTCGGGCCGGCTGGTATAGAGCAGCCGGTTGGAGTCGCGGGCGACGCCGGCGATGGCTTCGTCTATGAGGTCGAGGTCCACGCCGTTGCGCGTGACCAGGTAGCGCCCTTCGGGCAGCGAGAGGTGGCGCTGGAACTGCGACCTATGGAACCGGGAGAGGACGAGCAGTCGATCCACTTTGTACATGAGGGACTTAAGCTGCCGGGCGGCCTCCTTGGTGATGATGTCATGGTTCCAAACCACGTTGACCTTCGAGCGGACCGGGGCGGTGAGACCCCGCAGGTGGCGGCAGCAGATGAAGACATCGCAGGACTCCGACTCGACGAAGGCGGGGAAGTCGGTCAGGTCGTGGTAGGCGACGCCGTCGTATTCGCCGGGCCGCGGGCACTGGCAGAAGACGCGAACGCGGTGGCCGCGGCGCGCCAGCTCGCGGGCCATGAAGACCGCGGCGCTTTCGGATCCGCCCAGAGACCGCTCGAACGGAGCGGCCCCGTCGAACGGCAGTCCCTCGGCGTAGAACACTAGATCGAGCACACTCTTTCTCCCTGGCGGCCGGGGCCGGGACGCCAGCGCCGTGGTGGTGATGGCGCCTTCTGTGCGTCCAACGGCCCCGGTCACAATTTAATGCGGGCCTCCGAATAAGCGGGCGGCGGACACCTCCAGGTGTCCGCCGCCCAAGACTTCGGCCGGTCGATGGTGGGGCGCTACTTCGCGCCGCGCTCCTGCAAGAGCCTCAAGACATTGCCTCCCAGAATCTTCGCCTTCACTTCATCACTCAGGTAGGAGGCCTGGATGGTGGCGATGATCGCCGCCGGATCGTTGATGGTGTAGTCGCTGCCGAACAGCACTCGGTCCGGCCCGGCGGACCGCACGGCCAGGTCGAGCACTCCCATGCGCTGGACGCCGTGGCCGCAGAGGTCGAGATACAGGTTCTGGTGCTTGGCGGCCAGCTCGCAGCGTTCGACGACCTCCTGCGGGGAGTCTCCCGGATGCGGCAGGACGAGCGTGATGTTGGGAAACTGGGAGCAGATGCGATCCATCTCGGAGACGTCGTCGGAGTGAATCTGCACCACCATATTCAGCTCGCCCGCCAGCGTGATGGCGCGGGCGAAGCTCTCGGTCTCGTAGGTGTAGCCTCCGGCGTAGCCGCACAGCTCGCCGAGCCAGACCATGCCCAGTTCTTCGCGGCAGCGCCGAAGTTCGGCCCGCGATTCCTTTCCGAAGTTCGTGTTGATGAGGGCGGCGGGCACGAGCATTTCGGGGTGGTCAGCGGCCATTTTGGCCGATTCGTCATTGCCCGCGATCATCTCTTCCGGGGTGGAGGCCACCTCGCCGAGCATGGAGCTGGCGATTGCGCGATCGACGCCGCAGCGCCGCAGGTAGCGGACGGCGGCGGGGATGTCGGGCGTGAACGGCTGCCACTCCCAACTCTTTTCCAGCCCGGTCGAGGGCATATGAACATGGCAATCGAAAATCATGTTTTTCCTCCCGGCGTGGACGGTCGCCGGGCCGCCCATCGTTGATGGGAGGTTAGTTCGTCGCCGCCGTGGTCGGCTCCTGTGGAGGGCGGGCCCGCCCACGAGGGGCGGGCCCGCGCTGGGAGGGCAGGCCCGCCCGCGGGGGGCGGGCCCGCGCTGGGCGCAGGGGACGCCCGGATGGCAGGAGGCGAGACGGTTAGCCGAGGTCGTGCATGAGACCGCGAGCGTTTTCGTTTCGCAGCTCGGCGGTAAACTCGCCGACGATCTGGCCGCGGAGGTAGTCGCCGCCCTTGGCGAGCTCCTCGTACTGGAAGGAGCGGCCGGTGAGGGGGACGACCTTGATGCGGCTGGAGTCGAGGACGAGCAGGTTGTCGTCGGGAAGCCAGCGATTCATGAGGACGCGCTGGGCGCCGAAGTCACTCTCGTAGACCTCGACGACGTTGCGGTAGGCGTTGGCCTCGTTGGTGACGTGGATGCGGCTGTTGTTCCAGGCGGAGATGATGCGCTTCTGCTTGGGCGGGACGACGATCAGGTCGACGTCTCGGCTGCCCTGGTTGTAGCAGGCCTGGAGGAGGTCGCCGAGGGCGGCCTCGGTGAGGGTGCCGCAGCTCGTGACGTTGGTGGCCAGCGAGCAGACGATGCCGGCCATGGTGCGGCGAGCGGTGTCGGAGCCGACTGTTGAGACATCGGTGCGGCCGAGCAGGATGGTCTTCTCCAGATCGCGCAGCAGCTCGCGCAGGCGCATGAGCTTGGTGTCGGCCAGCTTATCTCCGGTGGTTAGCCAGCCGGCGGCCTGTGCGGTGCCGGAGATCTTGACACCGACCTTCATGATCTGGCAGTAGTTGGACTTGCGGACCTGCTTGGTGGAGC